>JANMTH010000451.1:0-1967 GCA_031390305.1 Thermoflexaceae bacterium | reverse complement strand
CACCGGTCAGCGCGACAATTCCCGCGGGCAGCATCGCCCGGCGAAGTATGCGGAATCTCATGAAATCCTCCCCTTAACTGGTTGAGTTCGCCTCGACCCGAATCCTATCGCTGTCTCGCTAACACGTCTACGGAGTAATTTCGAAGATCGCCTCACGGACGCGCCCGTAGCGCCAATCATCACCACGGCAAGCGCCACATCACGCCACCTGTGACGAACCGTTTTAAGCGCGGCCCTGCCTTCCCTATGGCGGGGCTGCTCGAATCGCACCCGGCGTTGGCGTCTCCCCGCCCGCATCCTTACACTGGAGCGCGGTATGAAGTCGTTGCTCCTCCGCCTCGCCGCCGCCGCTCTCCTCGCCAACTCCGCCGTCCTGTTCACCATCGGTCCCGCCATGGCCGCCGAGCCCGCGCCAGACGCGCCAGTCCTCACCGTGCGGCCGCGGGAGGGCGAGGACGAGTCTCACGGCGAGGCCGCCGGCCCCCAGAGCGACATCCGCACCGTGGCCGTCTGGACGATCGCCGGGACCCTCATCGGCGGCCTGGCGCTCGCCATCCTCTACCTCCTCAAGCGGCGGCTCGGTGGCTTTCCCAAGAACCCCGTCTGGGTCGCCCCGATCACGATCATGCAGAGCAAAGATTTCCCCGACGAAGGCTATTACGGCGACACCCCCGCCGACGCCCACGCCTCCCACTGACCGTCAGCTAGCCCTAGCCCAGGCGCAGTAGGCGCCCACGACCGCGCCGCTCCCGCTCACCCTTGGCGCTCTTGGCATCTTGGCGTTGAAACCGGCCCAGGCCGCCCGAAAAACGTCAGCGCCCGAGGAACTCCAGCACCGCTTTGTTGAAGTCCGCCGGGTACTCCCCGCTGAAACCGTGGCCCCCGCGCGGCAGGATTCGCAGCTCCGCCCCCGCGATCTCCCGCGCGATCTCCGTGCTCTCGAACGGCGGCGTAAGGATGTCTTCGGCCCCCACCAGCACCAGCGTCCGCGCTTCGATCCGCTTGAGGCGCTCCAGCGTGTCGTGCTCCATCGTCGCATCCAGCTGCCGCAGGTAGGCGTGCTTTTCGATCGGATACGGATCCAGCGCCTGCAGCGCCAGCAGCTGCATCGGCATCCCTTCGTCCTGCAACCGCGCTGAAGTGCTCCCCCAGGGCTGCTGAATCGCCGTGATCGCGTCCCGCGGGATCCCCGATTCCCAGAGCGCCCGCTGCGCCATCGCCACCTTCCGCCGCAGCTCCCCCGCCCGCGCCCGTGAGCAGGCGAGGACGAGCCGGTCGATGGTATGCGGGTAGTTGATCGCCAGCTCCTGCGCCACCATCCCACCCATACTCGCCCCCACCACGTGCGCCTTCTCGATCCCCAGCGCCGCCATCATCGCCGCCGTGTCGTCCGCCATCTGGCGCATCGAGTACGGCTCGTCCGGCGCGCTCGTGCGACCGCTCCCCCGGTTGTCGAACGTCGTCACCCGGTACCGCTTCGAGAATTCCGGCGCGTTCAACACCCAGGCGCCCGAGTGCGCCCCCAGACCCATGATCAGGACGAGGTCCGCGCCCTCGCCCCGCTGGTCGTAATAGACGTCGATCCCGTTCGCCCGAACTGTCGGCATAGCAGTATCCTCCACGGTCCAGCGCCGCTCACCCGCCAGGCAGGCGAAGAATAGCACGGCCGCCGCCCATCCCCGGAGCAAGTGAGCGTAACCCGCCCAAGCCGCCTTTGAAGACTCCCCTCGCCCAGCCCACTGGGAGGCAGGTATGGCCATCGGCCAGAGCGAGGAGGAAAATGGTCTGGTTCCGAACGCCTGCATCCCCTCGCCCACCGCAGCGGGAGAGGGGGCAGGGGGTGAGGGTGAGGGCGGCCGGGCGGAGCACAACGGGAACCTGCAGCGCGCATCGGCGGAGGCATTTTCAGACCAGAGGGGGTTGGGCGGCGGCCGTGCTATTCTTCGCCTGCCTGGCGGGTGAGCGGC
>JANMTH010000399.1:0-3165 GCA_031390305.1 Thermoflexaceae bacterium | reverse complement strand
CTCGACCTGCCGCTGATCAACGAAGTGGTGGTGCCGCTGAAGGACAAGGACCGCTGGAACGGATCGAAGCCGGCGAATGACGGCCAGTTCCTGACCTACGTCCAGAACTCCCACCTCGCGGCGCTGCTCAACCTCGTGTTGAGCGTGAACGTGCCGGCGAACCCGCGGAACGACCTCGTCGATACCCTCCTGAAGGGCATCGAGGGCCTCAATCGCCCGGCTAACGTGGCGGCCTCGTCCCAGCTCCGGCTGAACATGGCGATCGCCCCGGCGGCTACGCCGAACCGGCTCGGCGCCGTCGGTGGTGACCTCGCGGGCTTCCCGAACGGCCGCCGTCTGACCGACGACGTGACCGATATCGAACTGGCGGCGATCGCCGGGTGCCTCCAGGGCGGCGCCTTCGCCGCGAACTGCACCCTTGGCGATGGCGTGAACGTCAACGACAAGGCCTTCATGACCAGCTTCCCGTACGTCGCGCTCCCGCACGACTACGAGAACAGCACCCCCTGACCGGGGTCCGACCGAATCCTGGTGGGATGGGGGCCTCCGCTCCCATCCCACCGCCACACACAGCCGCCAGGAGGACTGCCATGACCACGCTCAAACCGAGTCGCTCGCTCCGGCCATCACGAGGCCGCGGCACGTTGGCCGCCGTGATCGTCGCCGGCGTTGTCGTGGCGGCCGCCCTGCCGGCCATCCTCTTGAACTACGGGCCATTCGCCGGGGGCGACTCCGATGCTGATGCGGCCAGGTTGAGCGCTCCGGCGGCGGTTCTCGGGAGGACCGCGACCACGCCCGGGATTCAACAGCTCGAAGAACGCGTGAAGGCCAACCCGCAGGACTTCGCCGCGAAGATCAGCCTCGCAAACGCTTACCTCCAGGCGGTACGCGAGAGCGGCGACCCGACGCTCTACGCCCGGACGGACGCGGTGCTGGCCGACGCGGCGAAGCTCGACCCCGGGAATCCGGAGCTTCTCGCCACGCAGGGCATCCTCGCCCTCGGCCGCCACCAATTCGCGAAGGCGCTCGAACTGGGCAAGGCGGCACTGGCGGCGGACCCGGAGCGGGCCCGTTACTACGGCGTCGTGGCCGATGCCCAGATAGAGCTCGGGATGTACGACGAAGCCGTGGCCAACCTCCAGGAGATGGTCAACCGCCGGCCCGACTTCGCCGCCTATAGCCGCATCGCTTACATCCGGGAGCTCTACGGCGACCCCGAGGGGGCGATCGAGGCGATGGACTTCGCGATCGAAGCCGGAGCGACGGCGGCCGAAAACGTGGCCTGGGCGCACGTGCAGTCTGGCAACCTCCTCTTCGAACTCGGCCGTTACGACGATGCCGCCCAGCGCTACGCCCTCGCCGAGCAGCGGCTCGCGGGCTATCCGCTCTCCCTCGCCGGCCGTGCCCGCGTCGCGGTCGCTCAAGGCGACCTGAATGCCGCACGGGACCTCTACCAGCAGGCGTTCGATCGCATGCCGTTGCCGGCCTATGCGACCGCCCTTGGCGAGATCGCGGAGAAGCAGGGCGACATGGCGGCTGCTGAGCGCTACCTCGCCACGGTCCGGGCGATCGACGCGTTGGCGGTGGCGAACGGTCAGAACACTGATCTCGAGTTCGCTCTCTTCCTGGCCGACCACGGCTCGCCGGCCGAAGCGGTCCAGAAGGCGCGTGCGGCCTATGCGGCTCGGCCCGGTGTCCACGGCGCGGACACGCTCGCCTGGGCGCTCTACAAGAGTGGCGAGTTCGCCGAGGCGCAGCGCTACGCCAGGGAAGCGCTGAAGCTCGGTTCGCGCGATAGTCTCGTCCTCTTCCACGCCGGGATGATCGAGAAGGCCGCTGGCAATGCGGCGGAAGCGCGGGCGCTCCTCCAACAGGTGGTGAACGTGAACCCACGGTTCTCGTTGGTCTACGCGAACGAGGCGAAGGCGGCGCTGGAGGCACTGGGGTAGGTGAGCGGGCGCGCGCTGAGCGCTCGGGCTGGGCCGCCCCCAACAGCGTCCGGGACGGTTCGAACAGCCCGCGCCCGCTGAGGGGCGCGACTACCGTGGCACGAGGGTGGGTCGTCCCGTTTCAACGCCTGGCTCGACGCGGAGAACCTTGACTTCTTTCTCCGTATCAGTACCATGGGACCATGGTCCTATGGTAGAAAGAAACAGGAGGAACTCGTGATGGCCGAATCAGTCGAACCGGTAACCGTCGATCGCGTGCAGCTGGGCGTTCGCATGGAGCGGCGGATGGTGAAAGTGCTGAAGGGCCTGGCCGAGTTCGAGGGCCTCAGCCTGGGCCAACTGCTCGAGAAGATGGTGCTCCATTCGTTCGAACCGCTGGAGGGCCAGGAGGGTGAATGGGCGGCGAGCCCGCACGGTCCGAAGGCGCTGGCCGCGGTGACCGACCTCAAGCGGGTCTATGGCATGGACTACGACGCCCACGCATGGCGCCAGTTCCACGAGGACCCCGTTACACCGGACGTGGCGGCCTCTGGAGAGGCTGTCCGCTCGTAGTACCTTGAGAAAGTGGGCGTTCGTTGCCGGGCGTTGATGCCCTCACCCCCGACCCCTCTCCCAGTGCGCTGGGCGAGGGGAGCAACCAGCCCCGAAAGCCCGCGAGTAAGTATCGCGGACTTTCGCGAGGTAGTACCTAGGTGGCGGTGGCTTCGACGCTCTCTTCTTCGTGGTGACCGTTGTGGATGCCGGTCGCGTGCTGTTCCAGGTGGTGGACGAGGTCGTGGAGTTCCTGAACCTTGCGATCGAGGTCGTTCATCCGTTCCCATTCCGGGTCGGGCAGGCGCTGGATGACGCCGTTCGATTCATCGTGATAGGCGACGATGTGGCCGGGGACGCCGACGATGGTCGCGTTCGCGGGGACGTTCGTGACGACGACGGAGCCAGCGCCGACGCGGGCGTTCTCGCCGATTTCAACGGCGCCAATGACCTTCGCCCCCGCGCCGACGACGACTTTGTCGCGCAACGTTGGGTGGCGTTTGACGCGCAGGGTGCTGGTCCCGCCGAGAGTCACGCCCTGATAGATCATGACATCGTCCCCAACCTCGGCGGTTTCGCCGATGACGACGCCCATGCCGTGGTCGATGAAGAAGCGGCGGCCGATGGTGGCGCCGGGGTGGATCTCGATGCCCGTAAAGGAGCGGGCGGCGTGCATGATGCCGCG
>JANMTH010000347.1:0-2760 GCA_031390305.1 Thermoflexaceae bacterium | reverse complement strand
TCGAGCGAGGCCCTGGATATCGCCCTCCGTGCGCTGCTCGATCCGGGCGACGAGATCCTCTGCGCCGATCCGTGTTATGTAGCTTACCTACCCGCCACCGTGATGGCTGGCGGCGTCTTTCGGGCGGTGCCCACGTATGCGTCGAACGATTTCCGCCTGCTCCCCGGTGATCTTGAGGCGGCGATCACGGAGCGTACGCGGGTCCTCCTCCTCGGGTACCCATCGAACCCCACGGGCGCGGTGATGGGGCGCGAGGACCTGCTGGCCGTCGGCGAGGTGGCGGCCCGGCACGACCTCGCGGTCGTCAGCGACGAACTCTACGACCGCCTCACGTATGGAGGAGAGCACACGTGCTTCGCTTCGCTGCCGGGCATGCAGGGCCGCACCGTCCTCATCGGCGGCTTCAGCAAGGCCTACGCGATGACGGGCTGGCGTCTCGGCTGGGTCGCCGCTCCGGCGCCGTTGGCCGAAGCGCTGATGAAGGTCCACCAGTACGTGATGATGTCGGCGCCGACGGCCGCGCAGTACGCCGGGATCGCCGCCCTGGACCACGGCGAATCGTTCGTCGCCGAAATGCGCGCGGAATACGACCGCAGGCGGATGCTCATCGTCGATGGCCTGCGCGCCGTGGGCCTTCCCACCTTCGAGCCACGCGGCGCCTTCTACGCCTTCCCCGACATCACGCCAACGGGGCTCGACAGCGTGACGTTTAGCGAGCGGCTGCTGGCGGAAGAGCGCGTGGCCGTCGTTCCCGGCAGCGCCTTCGGCGAGGCGGGCGAGGGCTTCGTGCGCTGCTGCTACGCCTCCAGCTACGAACAGATCGAACGGGCACTGGAGCGCATCGGCCGCTTCGTCCAGCGCACGCGCTAGCCGCTCACTTGAGTACGTTGGCGTTCGTTGCCGGGCGTGTCCCCTCACCCCCGACCCCTCTCCCAGTGCGCTGGGCGAGGGGGGCCATCCAGGCCGGCGGGCGCGCTCACTTACCGTGGACTCCCTCGATTTAGGACGAGCCGCTCAGTCGAGGCTGAAGGGCGGGTAGCGGTCGGTCGTGAGGATCAGCGCATACGCCTGCACGCGGAGCCCCCAGCGCATGACCCCGGTCACGAACCCGAACATCCCACGCGGGTAGACGCCCGTGAAGAGAATCGCGAACCAGGCGATCACCGTCACTACCAGCGCCGCGATGGTGAGGAAGAACAGGATGATGAAGTGGGGAATCGCCAGGAACCACTTCACCAGCGGCAGCCACCGGTTCAGCTCGATGGGAACGTCCGGGTAGGCGATCTCGATGTGAACGGCCTGCTCCTCATCGGTGGAGGGGTACTCATCGCGAAGGAGGCCGGCGAAGGCGAGGACCCGCGTCGAAAACCTCACAAGGGCGAGATTCCAATCGAACCACCAGCGTGGGTACTTCTGGCGAAAGACGATCATCAGCAGCGGCGCCGCGAAGAGCGTTCCACCGGCCGCCGCGAAGCCAGCCCCGCCAGCATCACCCGCCAACTGGAAGCCACTACTTCCACTCACGGTCCCAAGCAGGATGAGAAACGGGATCGCGATGAAGATCCGGAAGGCGACTTTTAGCCGGTCGCGGGCCGCTTCCGGGTAGTCGATCGCAAGAGTCGCGGGATAGGCGGATGGAGCCTGCATGGGTCACTCCTTGGGCGGTTGAGTTGAGCCTAGCAGATCGTGAAGCGGATCAGGCGAACGCGATCAGCTGGAGCGAAAGCCCGGAGAGCTGGTCGCCGGAGATAGTGGAGACGCGGCTGCCTGGGAGCACGCCCGCCGCGACATCCGGCAGGGTGAAGCCGCGTTCGCGCGCCAGCGCGACGGCGCGATCAAGGTCGCTGACCTCGAAGGCCGTCATGCTGATTAGCCCGCCGGGCCGGCCGGCGACCGGGCTCTCGGGCGAATCCGGGCCGATCAGTTCGAAGATCGCGTCGCCCACCTTCATCTGGCGGATGAGCATGCCACGGCCGCTCACCTCGCCGAAGACGGGCACGCCGAGGGTATCGACCCAGAAGGCCGTGACGGCGTCGAGGTTCGGCGTGATTGCCGCGAGATGGTCGAGCCGGAGGAGAGGGAAGGCGTGGCTGAAGTGGCCCGCCGCCTGGTGGCCGGCGATCCGGTCGGAGCGGCTGGCGGCGTATTGGATGAGGCTGATGGAGCAGCCCGCCGCCGCGCCCTCGACCGCGAGCACGTCGCAGATCTTCGTGCCGTCGCCACGGAAGACCTCGCGGGGGGCGGCGGCCAGCCCGGCCTTCTCCAGGCCAGCGGCGGCCCCGGCGAGATCATCGACCCGAAGCATCAGGCGGAGGAGGCCAGAGCCGCCGTCGATCGCCGTGACAAGGTCGTCCTGTCCGCTTGAAGCGGCGAGCGCGCGGTCGTGGACGCCGAGCAGTTCAACGTAGAACTCGGTCGCGTCGTTCCCCACGAACAGGGCGCGGTTCTCGGTGGCCGCGCCACCATGCTTCATCGCCGGCGTGAGCGAGAGGCCGAGGCGCTCGAACGGGGCGGCCGCATTCGCCAGGCCGGCGACGGGCAGGATGACGTGGTCGAGAGAGGTGATGTGCATCGCCGTAGTCTACGGGAATCAGGGGCCGCTCAGGCCCTGATGTAGCCGTCGGGGCCGGAATCGGGAAGGAGGCGGAGCGTCCGGTTCGCGAGGTCGGGCTCGATACCCATGCCTCCCATCGGGATGGCCCCGAGCAGCGGCCGGGCTCCGGCGGGCAGTTCTACGCAATCGGCGACGATGTCGCGGCC
>JANMTH010000334.1:0-1676 GCA_031390305.1 Thermoflexaceae bacterium | reverse complement strand
GGCGGAAGAGTGCGCTGCTCGGCCTGCTGCTCGTTCCCGTGGTTGCTATCGTGAGCGGGCTCTTCGGATGGGCGGCGGCAATCCATCTGACGGGCGGCGAAAAGTTCGACGACCACAAGTGGGTGTAGCGAGGACAGCGCTTCCGGCGGGTTAGACGCAGAGGCGCAGAGAAACTGAGAAAAAGCGGATTCGGATGGCGCGGACGCCTCCCATGCTCCGGCCGCCGACGGCCTTACCCCTCCAGCGATTCGCCGGTTCGCCTCAGGCCTTCGAGCCCCACCTCCGTCAGCAGGTCGAGCGCCCGCTTTCCGAGGAGCGGCAGGACGCCCGGCCAGGCCTCGGAAAGGGGGGCGAGGACGAACGAGCGCTCGGCGACACGGGGATGGGGCACCACGAGGTCGATGGAGTCGATCCGGGTGTCGCCGTAGAAGAGGATATCGAGATCGATGGGCCGGGGGCCCCAGTGCCGCGACTGCCGACGCCCGAGCTGACGTTCGAGCCGTTTGCTGGCGGCCAGAAGTTCGGCCGCGCCCAGCGCTGTTTTGCCCACCACCACGGCGTTGAGGAAGGCTGGCTGGCCGGCGGGGACGGGCGCCGTTTCCCAGATCGAAGAGCGGCGCGTAAGCGTTACGCCCTCATCGGCCAGCAGTTCGCAGGCCCGCCGAAGGTTACCGGCGCGATCACCGAGGTTCGAGCCGAGGGCGATGATGACAGTGGTCACGGCTGGGGCCGCCAGGTGTCGCGGGCGATAGCGTCGGCGACGCGGACAACGCGGGCCATTTCGCGGACATCGTGGACGCGGACGATATCGGCGCCGCCAGCGACGGCGAGCGCGACCGCCGCGGCCGTCCCTTCGAGCCGCTCTTCGACGGGGACGCCGAGGACGAGTCCGATGCTGGACTTGCGGGAGGGTCCGAGGAGGAGGGGGAGGCCGAGCTCCCAGAGTTCCGGCAGGCGGCGGACCATCTCGAGGTTCTGTTCGGGGCGCCAGCCGAAGCCGAAGCCGGGGTCGAGGATGATGCGGGAGGGGTCGATCCCGGCGGAGGCGGCGATGGCGAGGGACTGGCGGAAGCCTTCGCGGGCGCCCTCGACGACATCGCATGCGGGGCGGCCGCGCTGGTTGTGCATGCAGACCACGGGGACGTTGGCGCGGGCGAGGACGGCGGCCATCTCGGGGCCGGAGCGGAGACCGTGGATATCGTTCACCATATCGGCGCCCGCGGCGAGGGCGGCGAGGGCGACGGCGGCGTGGTTGGTGTCTACCGAGAGGGGCAGGGCAACGGCCGTCCGGACGGCTTCGAGGGCGGGGAGAAGCCGCCGCAACTCCTCCCCCGGGGAGAGCTCGATGGCGCCGGGGCGGCTGGATTCGGCGCCGATATCGATGATGTCGGCGCCCTGCGCTTCGAACCGGCGGGCGGTGGCCACGGCGCCGGCGATATCCGTCCCGAGGCCGTCGCCGCTGAACGAGTCGGGAGTGATGTTGAGGATGCCCATGACGTACGTCCGGGCGCCCCAGACGAACTGGCGGCCGCGAACGCGGAGGCCCGGCGAATTGTAGGACCGCGCGAGTGGAGGGCGCCGGAGGCCGCCGGACTCAGTCGTCATTGAGGATCGCGAACTCGTGTTCGGTGGCGGTCCCGTTCTCGATCTGGAAGACGCGGGCGTGCGGCTGATCG
>JANMTH010000274.1:0-4657 GCA_031390305.1 Thermoflexaceae bacterium | reverse complement strand
ATAGCGTTGAGCTCTTTCAGGGCCGCGTCGATTCCCTCGGACTTGAGGACCGCCAGCAGCGTCGCCATCGTCGGATCGAGCGGATCCACCTTGTGTTCGGCCTCGCCATGTGCCGTGCCGCCGGGGTTCGCGGTCCCGTCGCCGTGCGCGGTGGCCATCTCGTCGTGTCCATGGTCGGAGCCGCCGCTGGTGATCGCGATGCCCCCGACGCCGCCCGCCAAAAGCACGAGAAACGCGGCTGGCGCCAGGGCGTAGGGCCGAAGATCGTGCGTGGCCCCGGAAAGCAGCGGCGTAACCAGCATCAACACGCCGGCGATGGTGAGGCTGATCCCGAGGAAGAGGAGCGCATGGGAAGGGTTTGTGAGCGTGAAGACGCCCTCGTTAGCCGCAAGCTCGACATCGCGGGCGTGCATAATGCCGTCCAGCCCGAGGCCGCCAAGCTGCACGCAGACGCCCGTGAAGGCGGTCCAGATCCCGATCCGTCGAAGCTCCACGACTGCCTCCGTGCCCTCACAGCCGCCGATGCGGCGAGGACCGGCCCTCAGTTTATCACGGTCCAGCGGAGCGCCAGCCTGGCAGAGGGAACGAGAACCTACGCCAAACTCCCGGCCTTTGGGAAGGAAACGCCGATCTTTTCGCCAAGCGCCGTCAACTGCTCGACCGTTTCCGGGTCGAGCGGGATGCCAGCGATCTGCCGTTCGGCGCGGGCGGCGGCCTCCGGGTCGCCGGGGATGAGGTCCGCCTCGCGCCCGTCTTCCGGCGCCGTCGCCCGGATATGGTCGAGCCAGCGGTGCATCTCGGCCTTGAAGTCGCCGACATCTCGAAAAGCGTCGATCCGCCAGGCCGCGAACCAGTGGCCCTGCACCAGTGTCTGGCGGTCGACGAAGAGTCCAGGGCCGGTGCCGTTCAGAACGCCCGTCAGAATATCCACCATGAGCCCCAGTCCGTAGCCCTTATGTGAACTCGTCTCCAGCCGTGAACCGAGCGGAAGGAGCGCCCCGCCCTTGCGCAGAGCCTCGGGGTCGTCCGTATCATCGCCGTCCTTCCCGACGGCCCAGCCCGCCGGGATGCGCTTGCCCTGGCGCATCGCGATCTCCAGCTTGCCCCCGGCCACCGCCGTCGTCGCGATGTCGAGAAGGAAGGCGTGCTGGCCCTCCACCGGCGCGCCCATCGCGATCGGGTTCGTCCCGAAGACGCGTTCGCGTCCCCCCGCCGCCACGGCGATCGGCGGCACGTTGCACATCGCCATGCCGATCATCTCCTCTTCGGCGGCCATCCGGGCGTAGTAGCCCGCCGCGCCAAAGTGACGGCCGTTACGCACGCTGATCATGCCGATCCCGGTAGCGCGAGCCTTCTCGATGCAGGCCTCCATAGCCTTCTTCGAAGTGATGACGCCGACCCCGCCGCCCGCGTCCCACGTCGCCGCCACCGGGCTGTCCCGGACGATCGCGACCTCCGGCCGTGGGTTCACGATGCCGCGCTCCAGCCCCGGCGCGTACCCCGGATGCCAGGGCAGGTGGGCGATACCGTGCGATTCGATGCCCGCAAGGTCGGCATCAACGAGCACTTCGGCGCCGAGTACGGCGTCAGCCGCGGGCACGCCGTAGTGGGCGAAGGCGGCGGCTGTGAAGTCACGAAGGCTGGATGCGGAATAACGGGGGCGGGAATCAGTGGTGGGCATGCGAATCCTCACGATCAGAGATCGCGCGGAGTGTACCCCGGCTGGCGGTTCACGGCCGCTCCGGGCATGATGCGGCCATCGCTACGGAGGTTGGCCATGAAGGTTGCTATCGGTATTGGAATCGCGAACAGCGATTGGGAGGGCATCTCAGATTATGTGCAGGAGGCCGAACGCCTCGGCGTCGATTCCGTCTGGACCGCCGAATCCTGGGGCCACGACGCTGCCACGCCCGCCGCCTTCCTCATCGCAAGGACGAAGACCATCCACGTTGGCACCGGGATCATGCAGGTCAGCGCTCGCACGCCCGCCATGACTGGGATGACGGCGATGGCGCTCGCCTCGATGTCCGGCGGCCGCTTCCGGCTCGGCCTCGGCGGCAGTGGGCCCCAGGTCGTCGAGGGCTGGCACGGCCAACCATTCGGGAGCACGGTCCAGCGCCTTCGCGAAGTGATCGACATCGTCCGTCTCGTGACCAGCGGCGAACGCGTGCGGTACGACGGCGAACTCTACCGCCTGCCCCGCCCGGGCGGCGAGGGCAAGGCGATCCGCTCCGGCGCGAAGCCGGAACCCGGCATCCCCATCTACCTCGCCACGCTCTCGCCCAAGAGCCTGGAACTGACCGGTGAGGTCGCGGACGGCTGGGTCGGCACTTCCTTCATGCCAGAGCACGCGGATGTCTTCTTCGCCCCGATGGCGCGTGGCGCCGCCCGCGCCGGCCGTTCGCTCGATGCCATCGAACGCATGGCCGGCGGATACGTCGAGTTCGGCGACCTCGACCAGCTCATTCCGCCGCGAAAGCCGGGGCTCGCCTTCACCCTCGGGGCCATGGGCTCGCGCAAACACAACTTCTACAACCAGGCCTTCCAGCGTGCGGGCTACGAAGACCTCGCAAACGAAGTGCAACGCGTGTACCTCGAAGGCCGAAGGGGCGAGGCGGCGGAACTGATCCCCGATGAGATGGTCGTGCGGACCAACCTCCTCGGCACCGCCGCGATGGTCGCCGAACGCGTCCGAAAGTACCGCGACGCCGGGATCACGACGATCCGCGTCGATCCGGCGGGTGCATCGCCAAAGGAGCGCATCGAAACGCTCGGCCGGTTCATGGAGGTCGTCCGAACGGTGAACGAGGAAACGGCCGATCGTCCATGATCGGCGGTTGCGGTGCGCGTAGACTCTGAACAAACGCTTCAGGAGGCGGCAGGATGGCAAGCAGCGACTTCTACATGAACCCTCAGCAACTCAGCGTGTTCTATACCGACGCGCTGAGAAAGGCGGGACACCCAAAGCTTGTCGGCTGGCGATCCTCCCCGGCCGGCTTTCAGCGCGGCCGCTCGCCGGGCGGCGTCGAGATCCTCTGCGGGGATGGCGCCATCTTCCGCGTCGCCACCGGCCCCGGCGGAGTCGTCGAGTTAGACGACATTACCGAAGACGTGCGCCAGGAGATCGAGCTACGCCGCAAGTCCGTATGACCGTCCCCACTGGCCTCCACCCGGGTTCCGCGAAACGCTGGTCAGGCCAGTAGGCGATACGCTGGCTTACTCCCGCGCCGCCAGCCCGAACGCCCCCGCCAATAGCTCGTACGACCGCACCCGCGCCGCAAAGTCGTGCGTGATCGTCACCGCCACCACCTCCTCCACCCCGTATTCGCTCGCGAGTTGCACCATCCGCCCGCGGACCTGTTCCGGGTCGCCGAAGATCGAACGGCTCTTCACGTACAGCAGGTAGTCGCGTTCCTCCGGCGTGTACGCGAAGGCGAGCGCCTCTTCAGGCGTCGGGATCCCGCCACGCTCGGCCTTTTGCGCCATGATCCGCCAGCCCCAACGGCTCCAGGAGAGGTACTCCGCTTCCGCCTCCGTTGCGGCGACCGTCACCGAGACGGCGATCGCCCCGTGCGGCGCCGCCAGGAAAGGCGAAGGCTTGAACCGCTCACGGTACAGCGCCATCGCCCGGTCGCCGCCATCGGCGTTGATGAAGTGGGCGAAGCAGTGGCTCCAGCCAAACTCCGCCGCGTATTGCGCGCCCGCCGCCGAAGAGCCGAGGACCCACAGCTCCGGCATCGTGTCACCATCGGGCATCGCCCGGATGCCGGCGTAGGGGTGGTCCGGCGGCAAGTCATTCGCGAGATAGCCGTAGACATCCATGAGCTGCTCGCCGTAGCGGTCCAGCCCCGGCCCGGCGCCGCTGGCGAGCGCCCGCGCCGTCTTCGTATCGCTCCCCGGCGCGCGGCCAACCCCGAGGTCGATGCGGCCGGGGTGCAGCGCCTCGAGCATCCGGAACGTCTCGGCGACCTTGAGCGAGCTGTAGTGCGTGAGCATCACGCCGCCCGATCCGACGCGGAGATGCTTCGTCCGCGAGGCCACTTCACCGATCAGGATCTCCGGCGCCGCCGAGGCCAGCCCGCCAGAGTTGTGGTGCTCCGCGATCCAGTACCGGTGATAGCCCAGGCGGTCGGCGGCGCGGGCCAGCTCGATCGTTTCACGCACCGCCTGGCTCGCCGTGGCGCCCTTCCGCACGGGAGACTGATCGAGAACGGATAGCGTCAGCATTGGCCGTGATCGTACCGGTCCCCGGCGTTAGACGGCGTACAGTCCCGGCCATGCGCCTCGTCAGGAACCACATCGCCATGAGCCTTTTCACCGATCAGTCGAACCAATGCTCCAGTTCTGGCAAAAAAACTATCGGTCTACCGTGAGCGGCTCGGCCGGCGCCGCCTGTACGGCGAGATGCTGACCGCCAGCGCCGCCGCGTAAGCCCCCTCGCCCGCAACGCAGGAGTCGGGAGAGGGGGTTTGGGGGTGAGGGCTCCTCGGGTCGGCGACGCCCTAATCCAGCAACCGCCGATCCAGCAGCGAGGTGACCCCGAAGGCGCCCGCCGGCAGCGGGTAATCGCGCCGCCTGTACGCCGAGAAGCTGACCGCCAGCGCCGCCGCGAAAGCCCCCACGCCCGCGACGCAGGAGTCGGGAGAGGGGGGTTGGG
>JANMTH010000256.1:0-1614 GCA_031390305.1 Thermoflexaceae bacterium | reverse complement strand
AATCACCGGGCAAGCCGGAACGACACCCAAGTCGTGGGCCCAGATTCTCGTTGACTACCCCGGCGTGAGGATGCGCGTAACCGATGCCCACCTGGGGCTCCGGGTCGGTGAACCTTACCCGAGCGGGTACACGGAGAACATCGATTCGTTCACGTTCGGCACGGCCGCCGGGACCACGATCTTCGACTTCGAGCCGTGGGATGTCGCCACCTCCGCTGATGAGTGCAAGAATGGCGGCTGGTCCGGAGTGCGGCGGCTCGACGGGTCCACGTTCAAGAACCAGGGTGACTGCGTGAGCTACGTGCAGAACGGCAAGTAGCCCAGCGCATTCGAACGCACATCCGGAGAGGGGCCGTCGTGATGACGGCCCTTCTCCGCGTCCGGCGCCCGGGTTGGTGGAGCGGGTTGGGCGCGGTTCGGACAGTCCGCGCCCGCTGAGGGGCGCGGCTACCCCGTGTTGCTCGCGGCCACCGCCGGTTCGCCGCCGCTCCCGCTCACTCCGCCCACCTGTTCGTCGCCCACCCGGTAGCGCCACAGCGCGGGCATCGCCGCCGCCACCGCGCCGAGGACGGCGATGCAACCCGCCCCACCGCTCACAACCGCGAACGTCGCCGTCGTGAGCGCCGCCACGAAGCCGGATTCGACCGCCCCAAGCTGGTTCGAGGCGCCGATGAAGAGCATGTTCACCGAGGTCACCCGCCCCCGCAGGGCGTCCGGCGTCGAAAGCTGGATCGTCGTCTGCCGCATCACCACGCTCACCTGGTCGCTCATCCCGATGAAGGCGCAGGCCGCCAGCGAAAGCGGGAACGACCGCGAAAGCCCGAAGACGATCGTCGAAAGCCCGAACGCCAGGACAGCGAAGATCAGGACGCGCCCCGGCCTCCGCGCCGGCCGCACGAACACCAGCAACACCGCCATCACCAGCGCCCCGCCATCGATCGCCCCGAGCAGCATCCCGTAGCCGAGCGAGCCCACACCCAGGATGTCGCGCGCGTACACGGGCAGGAGGGCCGTCGCGCCACCGAAGATGACGGCGAACATATCCAGCGTCATCGCTCCCAGGATCACCTGGCGGCTGCGCACGAACCGTACGCCCTCCATCACGCCCGCCAGGCCGATAGCCCGCTTCTGGGCTTCGGCGGCGCGCGGCCGAAGCGCGACGAGCAGGCCGATCGAGACGGCGATCAGCCCGCAGAGCACGATGTACGCCAGCCCGACCCCCGAGATGGCGATCAGCACGCCACCGACCGCCGGCCCCGTCACAAAGGCGAGCTGCTGGAACGTCCCGCTGACCACGATCGCGTTGGCGAAGGCATCCTTGCTCACCACCTGTGGCAGCAACGCCTGGCGGGCCGGCCATTCGAACACCGAGGCGAGCGCGATCACGAAGACTGTTCCATAGATCAGCGCGAGGCTCTCGCTGCCGCGCACCGTCGCCCCCATCAGCACCACCGCCGCCGCTAGCTGCACGGCCTGAGCGGCGATCGCCAGCTTCCGGCGGTCGAAGCTATCGGCGACCGCGCCAGCCACCAGGCTCAGGCCGAGCGAGGGCACGAACCGCACCAGCCCGATCACCCCGAGCTGCCACTTCGAGCCGGAGATGTCGTAGACCTG
>JANMTH010000217.1:0-1523 GCA_031390305.1 Thermoflexaceae bacterium | reverse complement strand
CGGATCGGTGAAGACGTTCGAGGAGATCGGGCGCACCTACCTGCCGGACGGGAACACGTTCACGTGGCCCGATATCAAGCTGCTGCGAGCGGTGCCGGTGGTCTCGGCGGTGATGGGGTCGGTCGCGGGGTTGCCGGCCGTCCAGGCCTGCTTCGCCCACTTCAGCCTGATGGTGAAAGGGACGAGCCACCTCTTCCCCGGCGGCCCGCCGGGGGTGAAGGCGGCCCATGGCCAGGACGTGACGAAGGAGGAGCTCGGCGGTTCGGAGCTCCATACGCGCGTGAGCGGCGTGATCGACAACCTCGCGAACGACGAAGACGAGGCGTTCGCGATGATTCGGAGGTTCCTTTCGTACCTGCCCACGAACGTCTGGGAGATGGCGCCGAGGGCGGCCTGCGACGACGACCCGAATCGGCGCGAGGAGCGTCTGCTTTCGATCATCCCGCGAGACCGGCGGCGGGCGTACGACGCTCACACGATCGTGAAGGCGGTGGTGGACCGCGGTTCGTTCTTCGAGATAGCGCCTGCCTACGGACGCGCCAGGATCACGGGGCTCGCCCGGCTGAACGGGTACCCGGTGGCGGTGATGGCGAACAACCCGATGTTCGGGGCGTCGACCGATGTGGCGGCGGGCGAGAAGGTGATGCGCCTGATGGCGCTCTGCGACACGTTCCACCTGCCGCTTGTTTCGTTCGCCGACGAGCCGGGCTTCATGGTGGGAATCGAATCTGAAAAGAAGGGGATCGAACGGGCCGGCGCGCGGCTGGTGATGGCGACGATCGATAGCCAGATGCCCTGGTGTACGGTCGTCGTGGGGCAGTTGTACGGAGTGGCGGGACAGTGCCAGCACCGGCCATCGGGGATGTTCGAACGCTTCTGCTGGCCCTCGGCGAACTGGGGTTCGATGCACATTGAGGGTGGGGCGTTCGCCGCCTACCGGCGGCAGATCGAATCGGCGCCCGACCCGGAGGCGGAGCGGCTGGCGATCGAAGGACGGCTGAAGGCGATCGCCTCGCCGTTCCGGACGGCGGAAGCGACCGGCCAGGAGATCGTTGATCCGCGGGAGACGCGCGAACGGCTCTGTGCGTTCGTGGAGGAAGCCCAGCCCATCCTGCGGAGCCAGCTGGGGCCCTGCGCCGTGCCCTACCGCCCGTGAAACCGTTCGCCAGTCTGGTCGTGGTCGAGTTCGCGGGGTCGATCGCCGGTGCCTACGCCGGGCGGCTGTTCGCGGGCTTCGGAGCGCGGGTGATCGTCGTCGAGCCGCCCGGTGGCGACCCTCGGCGCGCGGACGGACCCCTGGTGAACGGCGCTGGCGCGACGTTCGCTTACCTGCACGCGGCCAAGGAGAGCCTGGTCATCGACCCGGTGAAGGCGGCCGATGGAGCGCGGCTGGAGGCTCTGCTGGCGGCGGCGGACGTGATCATCGAGAGCACGAGCCCGGGGCCGCTGGCGCCGGTGACACGCGGACGGCCAGGCCTGGGGCAGGCCATCCGCGCCTACATCTCGCCGTTCGGGCTGGATGG
>JANMTH010000383.1:0-1533 GCA_031390305.1 Thermoflexaceae bacterium | reverse complement strand
CCGACATCCTCCAAGGAATAGCCGAGGCCCTCTCGCGCCCAACGGAGCACGGTAGGCTCGATGCCCATGACCTGCCTACTCATCTCCGTCTCCGTCACGTAATACCGTCGGGATGTCAGCCATTCTACCGGCCTGCGGATTGCGAGCACGGGCTGTTTCGCGCCGCTCGCTCCCACCCTGCGCCAGCTCCCCCTTCCAGCTTCGCTGTCCGCCCGTTCACGCTCCCTGCCATAACCCCAGAGGAGCCGAACCGATGACCGTGCCCACGCCGTTTGCCCGCCGCCCAGCGCGCCGCCTCCCGGAACCACCGCTGCCCGCTCAGCTTCGCCGCATGGACGAAGACCGCCTCCGCCGTTACCGCGAAAACCTCGACTTCTACCAGGGCCGCCAGTGGCTCGGCCGCGCCCGGCGGGGCGAGCGGCGGCTGACCCTGAACTACGCCCGCGCCTTCGCCGAAAAGGTCACCGGCTACCTGCTGAACGGGCAGACCATCCAGGTCGAGGCGCGCGATGGCGTATCACCCGAAGCCCGAGACCGTGCGCGAACGGCCGAACGCGCCCTCCGCGACGCCGAATCCGCGAACGCCCTCGTCCAGCTCGACTTCGAGACGGAGCTGGACTGCGCCGTCCTCGGCGACGCCGCCTACAAGGTCACCTGGGATGGGGAGGCGGCCCGCGTCACCGCCCCGGATGTCCAGGGCATCTTCGCCTGGCGCGAACCGGGCGACCCTTCGCGCCTGACCGCGCTCGCCAGCCAGTATGCGCTCGGCACGCCCGGTCTCGCCACGGCGAACTCCGGTACGCCGGCCACGACGGTGACGGAGTACTGGACGCCCGCCGTCTTCGAACTCTGGCGGGGCGACGAACTCTCGGAGCGGATCGCCAACCCCTACGGCTTCATCCCGTTCGTCGTCTTCCCCAATCTGCGCGAACCGAAGGAGCCCTGGGGCGCGAGCGACATCCCGCCGCTCGTAGAGCCGAACCGCGAGTTGAACCGGGCCTTCAGCCAGCTCAGCCAGATCCTCGAACTCTCGGGCAACCCGATCGCCGTCCTCGAAGGGGTGACCGGATCGCAGGACATCGCGGTCGAGCCCGGCGCCGTCTGGGAGGTGCCCGAGAAGGCCCGCGCCTACCTCCTGGATCTTCTCCAGGGCGGCGGTGTCGCCCTCCATACGAGCTACATCGACCTCGTCTATCGCGCCCTCCACGACCTCGGAGAGTCGCCCCGGACGGCCTTCGGACACAACCCCCAGGGCCTCAGCGGCGTCGCCCTCAACACCGAGCTGGACCCGGTCGCGAAGAAGGTCGCGCGCAAGCAGCGCATCCGCACCGCCGACTACGAACGGCGGGCGACGATGATTCTGAGGCTCCTGAACCAGTACAGCGGCCTGGAGATCGAAGGTCTGCGCCCGGTGATGCACTGGGGCCCCGTCCTCCCCATCGACCGTTCGCGGGTAGTGGCCGATGAGCGGCTGCTCGTCGATGCGGGCATTCACAGCCGCCGCACGGCGGCCGCCCTCCTCGGCGCCGATGA
>JANMTH010000079.1:0-2297 GCA_031390305.1 Thermoflexaceae bacterium | reverse complement strand
GTGGAAACGTACGACGCTTCCTGGCCGGCCGCTGGCGGCGGTCAATTCCCCAATCCCGATGGCCCGCTGCCGGGCCCATTCCCGCCGATTCCCGGACCACATCCGGAGATCCCGTGGCCTCCACGGCAGCCGTTCCCCGACTTTCCCCTTGAGCTGCCCCGCGATTTCTGGCGGTGCCGACGGCTCGGGCCGGTGAGTGGCCGCTACGAGGGCGGCAGGAACGGAGCGACGGCCCTTCTGCGGGCGACTCTCGATCTGCGCGTGGACATCGACGAACGGCAGGCGAATTCGCCCGTGATGAATCGCATCAGTGGCGACCTCTACAGCTCCCGCTTCGTGCTGGACGGGCCGCTGCGCAGCTTCCGGACCATGAAAACCTACCGCGAATCGTGGATTGTCGACAATCCACGTGTCCTTTGGCGGCGGTGCAGCGTGGCGATCACGGGGCGGGTGCGCTGGTGGAAGGGCAGCCACTTGCCGACGGATGTGACAATCATCATTCCCTGGAACTTCGGAGCCATGGGGCCCGCCCAGGTCACGATGGTGGCGGGGGCGTCGACGGATGTGTACAGCTGCGCGTATCGGTCGGATAGTTTCCGGCAGGTGCAGTTGGAGACGGACTACTGCCACTCCGTGAACGCCAACCCGCAACTGCCGGCGTACGACACCCACGCCCACACGAACCGCCCGGCCGGGACGCCGCAACGCGTCCTCACCGTGCAGGAGTCGTATCGGGAGGCGGGCATCGAAATTGCGGTGACGTCCGCTCACACAGACATCGATGACTCGGCGGCCCAGTTCCAGTCGTGGAACGTGGCGGAGCTGCACGACGCAATGGAGGTGCACTTTAGCCAGCTCGCCGGTGGCTGGCCAAGATGGCACATGTGGGGACTTCTCGCGGGGACGTTCGAACAGTCCTCGGTCGGCGGGATCATGTTCGACTACTCGGGTGCGAATGAGCCACCGGAGCGTCAAGGCTTCGCCGTCTTCCGAAAGCACTCGTGGTTCACCGGCCTGCCAGGCGGAGCGCCGGCAAACCAGGCCGAGGCCGCGGCGATGCGCAAGTTCCTGTACACCTGGGTGCACGAAGCTGGCCACGCGTTCAACTTCCTCCACTCATGGGATAAGTCGCGGCCGAGCGCGCGCTCCTGGATGAACTACGACTGGAAATACGACGCGATCAACGGCGCGGACAGCTTCTGGGCGAACTTCGAGTTCCGATTCGATGATGAGGAACTGATTCACCTGCGCCACGGCGACCGCTCCAGCGTGATCATGGGTGGCGACCCGTGGTCTTCGGGTGGGCACCTGGAGTCACCACCTGAGGCGATGACGCAAACGGATTCGGATGCTCCGCTCGAGCTGCTCCTCCGCTCGAAGGGGTACTTCGAATTCATGGAGCCCGTAACGATCGAGGCGCGGCTGCGGAACACGGGGCCATCGCCGGTAGGTGTGGATGCGCGGCTGACAACGGAGTCCGGCAACCTCGCCGTCTTCGTGAGGAAGCCAACGGGACAGGTCTGGCGGTTCGTGCCAGTGTCCTGTCACCTCGCCGACCCGGTGGACCTCGTCCTTGAGCCGCTGGCCGCCGATGGGAGCAATGAAGGGCGGGACCGTTTGAGCGAGGCGGTGCCGCTGATCTACAGCAGCACGGGCTTCGTATTCGACGAGCCAGGCGAGTACCTGATCCGCGCGGTCTACCACGGAGCGGCGTTCGAAGTCAGCTCGAACACCCTCCGGATGCGGGTCGGCCTTCCGCTATCGCGAGCGGAAGACCGCCGCGCGCAGGATTTCTTCACCTATCAGGTGGGCACGAGCCTCTACCTCGAAGGGTCGGAGTCGCCGTTCCTGAAGGCGGGCATGGACCAGCTTCGGGAGGCGGTGAAAGCCGCACCGGGGACAGCTATGGCGGTGGCGGCCGCGCAGGTGCTCGCAACCAGCGATGGGAGAGACTTCCATCGTATCGCGGCGGATAGCGACGGCCGCAAGCTCGTACTCGCGCACCGTGCCGATCCCGAATCGGCCGTGGCGACAACGACGGACGCCCTCGCCTTCTTCCGTAAGCGCAGGAGCGCGGCCGAGGCGAAGTCGCTGAACCTCCCGTACGCACGCCTGGTGCGCTCGCGGGCGGCGCTCCTGAGGAGCGCTGGCAACGATACCCAGGCGAGGAGCGAGCTGGACACCCTGGCGAAGGACCTGAAAGCGCATGGGGCCAACGCCCCGGTCGTCGCCACGATCGCGGAACTGGCCAAAGCCAAGTAACGCTGGTGCTCCCGAGATGAAACTGGGGCGGGCGC
>JANMTH010000021.1:0-4732 GCA_031390305.1 Thermoflexaceae bacterium | reverse complement strand
GAAGGCGGCTTCGGCGGCCCTTCGCGCGGCGGCAGCGCACCCAGCGGCGGCGCCAGCCGCGGCTGGACACGGCGCGAAGACGGCCCCCCGACTCCTCCTCCTCCTCCACGGCCGGGCCTTGGCGGGCCTGGCAACTACGACCTCGACAACTAATCGACGAGGTTCCACCAATCTCCCACGAAAGGCGCCCTATCGGGCGCCTTTCGTTCGTAGGGGCGGTGGCCGGTTCGCCCCCACCCCCCTACACTCGGGCTCTGCATGGACAACGACTTCGGCGTCGATCTCACCGGCATCGCCAACACCATCGCGACGAGCGAAGTCGTCGTCCTCCGCTTCGTCGCCGTCGGCCAGCGGCTCCTCCTGGATTTCCGCGTGAGCGAACTCGATGGCCCGCTGATCAAGCTCGTCGCGCCCGTCACCTCCGTCGAAGAGCGGTACCGCGAACTGAAGAAGCTCCGGCCACGGTTCGATCCGCCGGCCAGGATCGTCGCCGTTTGGTGGCCGCGCTTCGTCGCCTCGCTCCAAACCACCGGCGTCTGGGATGAGGTGATGCGCCGGGTTTCTGATGCCGGCCACGTCGATGCCGTCCGCGCGGCGGAAGAGGCGATGGCGGAGTTGCGAGCCGCCGAACGCGAGACGCAGCGGGCGGCAGTCCGCGGCGAAGGTTTCCGGACGTTGTGGAGTGCCACCCCGGCGCCGCGGTAGCGACCCCGCGGCTCGCGCGCGCTTTCGCCGCCTGGTGCGGGAAGCCGTCGCCCTCCTTCCCCCGGAGCTGCTTCGCCGTGTCCACAACGTCGATATCGTCGTCGAACCGCGGCCAACCGCGGCCGACCGCAAGCTGGCGGGCCTCCGCCCCGGTGAAACGCTCCTCGGTCTCTACCACGGCGTCCCCCTCACCGAACGCGGGGAGACGTACAACCTCGTTCCCCCCGACAAGATCAGCATCTATCGCGAATCGATCGAGGAGATGTGCGAGAACGAAGAGGAGATCCGCGACCAGGTGCGCACCACCGTCCTCCACGAACTCGGCCACTACTTCGGAATCAGCGACGACAGGCTCGACGAGCTGGGGATGGGGTAAATTCCCGGCACGCCGATCGTTACCATCCGGCGAAACGCGCCGGGCAGCTTCGCCGCGAGCGTTGACCGTGGGGCGTCCGGCCGTAAGGTGGAAGGTGGATGTCAGGCCGTGCCGATGAGCTACCATTTCGCGGGTCCGCGCGTGCCCTCTCCGCCGCACGGCCGAGCGCTCACCTCCTAACCCCCGGCCAGCGATTCCGCTTCGTCCTCGCCCTTACGATCTTCGGCATCGCCGCGCTCTACTGCGCCGTGGCCATGCTCACCCGCGTGACGCCGGCATTGGTCAAGGGCAAGGATTTCGCCGACATCCCGTATCTCGGCAAGGCCGCCGCGAGCCTGCCCGACGTTGTCCGGCCGAATGCCCCCGGCGCCTCCAGCGCCTACAACGAACGGATCAACGTCCTCATCATCGGCGTGGACAAGCGCCCCGGCTGGCGGGACGAGGACGCCTACCTCACCGACGTGATCATGGTCGCTTCGCTCGATCCCATCTCCAAGACCGTCAGCATCCTCGGCTTCCCGCGCGATATCTGGACCGATATCAACCTGCCCGACGGCTCAAAGTACAAGAGCCGGATCAACAACTCCTACGGCGTCGGCTTTCGCCGGGGCAACAGCATCGAAGCCGGGGCCGAACAGCTCCAACACGACATGGAGTTGAACTTCGGGATCAAGACCAAGCACTGGGTCTGGATGGACTTCGAAGGGGTTGAGGGGCTCGTCGACGCCGTCAATGGCGTGGATATTGAAGTGACCGAAGAGACCTCGTTCTACGACTGGTGGTATACCGACGACGACTTCACGAATCCCCACTACGAGAGCTTCGCCCCGGGCATCCACCACGTGAACGGCTACCGCGCCGTCGCCTTCGGCCGCTACCGCGAAGACAGCGACTTCGTCCGCGTAAAACGCCAGCAGACGGTGATGCAGGCGGCGATGGCGAAAGTCTTCGAAAAGGGCCTGCTCAACGGCAGCGTCAACGACCTCTATTCCACCTACGCCAAGTTCGTTCGCCACAACATCCCCGTCCTCGTCGGCGGCGGCTACCTCCCACTGCTCCAGGAAACGGGCGGCTACATGGAGACGTACTCCCTCGGCGAGAAGGTCAACGGCGTCGAGACCCTCGACGGCTTCATGACCGAAGACGGCGCGTCCGTCCAGGAGATGAACCTGGAAAACGTCAAGTACTGGCTCGAAAAGGCCTTCCCCAAGACCTCGTACGTCCGTTCCAGGGTGGAGATCGAGAACGCGATGGGCGGCGAGGCGGGGGCAAACCGGGCGAACGCGCTCGGCGTCTACCTGAAGTACGCCAGGGCCCTGCCCGATGTCACCCTGGGGAGCGACCTGCCAATGCGGGCGAACACGACAATCGTCCTCCACGATGAGACTCGCAGACAGCTCGCTCTGGATATCGCGAAGTGGATCGGCGTCACCGACGCGAACATCAGCGTCGAACCCAAGACCTCGGAAACCCAGCCCGATGTCCTGGTCATTATCGGCCAGGATTTCAAGCTGCCCGGCTCCTGAGCGCGAACCCGATGAGCGCGAGTGAACCCACGTCCCAAACGGCCGCGAGCGAGCCCAGCCAGCGAAGCACACGCCCACTCCTCAGCCGTAGCCAGCGCGTCCGCTTCGTCCTCGCCCTGGCCACGGTGACGCTGGCGACGCTCTACAGCTCCATCGCTTTCCTTACACGGGTCACGCCGGCGCTCTTCAAGGGCCAGGACTTCCAGATCCCGGTGGTCCACCGGGTCCTGGAAGAGCTGCCCGGACCGGCAAAGGTCGAACCACCGCCGCCCGAAAGCATCTACAACCGCAGGGTCAACGTCCTCGTCATCGGCGTCGATAGGCGGCCCACCGCCGGGCCGGAACAGGGCGGGCTGGCCGATTCGCTCATGGTCGTCTCACTCGACCCTGTCTCCGAATCGATCACCGCGCTCAGCTTCCCTCGCGATATCCTGATCGACATTCAGGCGCCGCGCGGCGGCTCGTTCAGGGACCGGATCAACACCTCGTTCCAGTACGGGTATGGCAACGGCGGCCAGAAAGTCAGCGCCGGTGCCGAACAGCTCGAAAAGGATCTCAAGGCGAACTTCGGCATCGAGATAGACCACTGGGTGTACATGAACATCCAGGGGATGCAGGGCCTGATCGATGCCGTCGGCGGCGTCGTCATCGATGTGCCAGCCGCACTAAAAGTCCCGTGGGACAACACGGAGTACTGGTGGTACTCCGACGACGACACCATCGAACACACGATCAGCGTGAAGTTCCCGCCCGGCCCGCAAGCGGTCGATGGCTTCCATGCTGTCGCTTTCGGACGCTACCGCCAGGACAACGATTTCAACCGCGTCAAGAGGCAGCAGGTCGTGCTTCGCGCCGCCATCCAGGCCGTCTTTTCGCGCGGCATCCTCAGCAAGAGCGCACTCAACATCTACGATGTCTACGCCAAATTCGTCCAGCACGACGTCGCCGTCAGCCAGGCCGTCAGCTACCTGCCGCTCTTGAAAAAGACCGGCGGAGTGATCACCACCTTCAGCCTGGCCGACCCCGTGAACGGCATGCAGACGGTCTTCCCCGTCACCGGCGCGACCGGATCGGTTCTGGATTACGACCGTCAGAACGCGCAGTACATCCTCAGCCAGGTGTTCACCAGCCCGCGCTACGCCAAATCGACCGTCGAAGTACAGGACGGGCGCGGCGGCGAACTCGGGTATATCCAGGTCGATGCCCTCGGACGCTATCTGAAGTTCATCCGCGGGCTGCCCAGTGTCTCCCTCGGCGCCGAAGTCCCGCATCAGGCGACGACCACCATCACCCTCTACGACGAGCGCCGGCGAGCGGTCGCCGAGGACATCGCAACCTGGCTCGGGCTGCCCGCGAGCGCCATCACCGTCGCCAGCAAGCCTTCGGCCGTCCTCCCGGACGTGATGGTCACGATCGGCGAGGACTTTACGATGCCCACGACGTAGTGCGGGGACGTCGCGAATCCAGCCTCCTGCCACGAACGGGAGAAAGCCCACGAAAACGTGAGCGCGGAGCGCCGCACTGATGCCTCCCCTCGCCCAGCGCACTGGGAGAGGGGTTCGGGGGTGAGGGGAGGATGCGCGGCAACGCACTCCAACTTACTCCGGTGAGTACTATTCGTTCGCCCGCGGCAGCTCCACCGCCTCATCGAGCGCCGCCCGCGCCAACATCTCGAGGGCGCGGTCTTCGAGCGGCGGGTTGTGCAACCCTGCCCGCACGTCGCGATAGTAACGTTCGATCGGCCGCCGCTTCTGGAGGCTGACTCCTCCGACCACGCGCATCGCCAGGTCCACGGCCTCGATGCAGTTGTTCAGCGTATCGACCTTCGCGGCGGCGATCCGGTTCATCGCGCTCATTCCCGGCGCGCGGTGGCCGGCGGCAACGCCATCGGCGTACACCCTGGCGGCGTCATCCACCATCGCACGGCTGCGCTGGAGCAGGAGATCGATCCACGCGATCCGCGTCCTCACCCCGGGGTAGTCCCTGATCGTCTGCTGGCTGTTCGGCGTTCGCTCGCGGGCGAAGGCGACGGCGTAGTCACGAGCGGCGCGGGCGACACCGATCGTCGTCGCGGCCACGCCGAGCGCGAACCAGGCCATTCCCGCCCCGCCGCGAGGGTCTGGCG
>JANMTH010000368.1:0-1784 GCA_031390305.1 Thermoflexaceae bacterium | reverse complement strand
GCGATCACGCAACTCGGCCATCGGTCGTGGGGCTCGGCCGAGGGACTGCCTCAGGTCTCCGTCGTGGCGATGGCCCAGACCCCCGACGGGTACCTTTGGCTGGCGACACAGGGCGGTCTCGTCCGGTTTGACGGCGTACGGTTCGCGATAAACGATCGGTCGAACTCGCCTGATCTGCCCAGCAATCTCATCACGGCGCTGCTCGTAGCTCGGGACGGCGCTCTCTGGGTCGGCACCAGCAGCGGCGTGAGCCGGCTCCAGGACGGGCGAATCACCACGTATCGGGCCCGCGACGGTCTGGGAGTGGATTCCGTCTTTTCACTGGGCCAGGGCCGCGACGGAACGATCTGGGTCGGCACCAACGGCGCCGGCCTCAAGCGGCTCCGCGGCGGTGGTTTCGAAGGTGTGGCCTGGGCCCAGGGACCCTCGATGGATGTGATCACTGCCATCTGGGAGGACCGTTCCGGCCGTCTCTGGGTCGGTACGCAAGGGAGTGGTCTGTACCGGCTCGACTCCGGCGGGCCGACGCGGCTCACCAGCGCGGACGGGCTCTCGAACGACTTCATCGGCGCAATCTACGAGGATCGCAGTGGCCGCATCTGGGTAGGCACCGACGACGGCCTCAACCGCCTCGATGCGGCGGGAGTCGCCCGCTACACCACTGCGCACGGCTTGCCGAACAAGGTCGTCCTGTCGGTGCTCGAGGATCGCGACGGCGGGCTGTGGGTCGGAACTCACGGGGGAGGCCTCGCTCGTTTGAAGGGCGAGCGCTTCGAGACGTACTCCACCCAACAGGGTCTCTCGAACGACATCGTCGAGTCGCTCTTCGAGGACGCGGAGGGGAATCTGTGGGCCGGAACTCTAGGGGGCGGCCTCAACCAGTTTCGGGATACCTGGTTCCGGCCGTACGGCCAGCCCGAGGGGCTTTCCGGAGACTTTGCGCGGCCGATCTACGAGGATCGCCGCGGCCGCCCTGTGGGTGGGGACCTTCGGAGGCGGAGTGACAGTCTTCGAGGAAGGGCGGCTGCGGTCCTACGGTAGCGCGGAAGGCCTCCCGAGCAACCTCGTTTGGGCGATCCACGAGGACGCCGACGGTGCCTTGTGGGTCGGTACGTACGGTGGCGGCGTCGCACGACTTCGGGGTGGACGGTTCGAGACCTACTCCCGCGCTCAGGGCCTGGGCAGCGACCTCGTCTGGGCGGTGTATGGGGATCGGCGCGGGGATGTCTGGGTCGGCACCAATGGCGGCGGTCTCGCCCGGCTGAGCCGGGGGCGAGTCACCAACTTCACGACGCGAGACGGACTCTCCAGCAACGCGATCCTGTGCCTGCTCGAATCCCGCGACGGAAGCCTGTGGATCGGGACGAGAGGCGGTGGCCTGAACCGTCTCCGGGAGGGGCGTTTCACCGTCTACACGACGAAGGACGGTCTGTCGAGCGACACCGTCAAGGCCCTCTACGAGGACAGCGCGGGCGTCCTCTGGATCGCCACAACCGGCGGCGGCATTAGTCGCCTCGAGGGCGGTCGCTTCGCCGCGATTACGTCGCAGCAAGGGCTCTTCGACGACATCGTCCACCAGATCCTCGAGGACGACGCCGGCAGCCTCTGGATGACGAGCAACCGCGGCGTCTTCCGGGTGGCCAGGAAGGCACTGGAGGACGTCGCCGCCGGGAGGACGAAGACCGTCACCTCGATCGCATACGGTGTGGCCGACGGAATGAGGAGCGCCGAGTGCAACTCCGGCCATCCGGCCGGCTGGCGTAGACGCGACGGGACGCTCTGGT
>JANMTH010000805.1:0-3672 GCA_031390305.1 Thermoflexaceae bacterium | reverse complement strand
GCGCCGAACTGCGCGCCGGAGACGGGATCGAAGACGGCGCCAAGGCTGAAGCCCATCTGCAATCCGATGATGTGCGACCCCATCTGCAGGCCGATGAAGATCAGCTGCATTGCCATGCCCAGGCCCAGGCCGAGCAACGTTTCACTCAAGACGGCCGCCGCCAGCGTACCGTAGCCCGCCGGCGGCTCGGGCAGCCTGTCCCCCTGCACGGGCACCATCACCAGCGAAAAGAAGACGGCGAAACCGATCCGCATCCACGCCGGAATGCTCCGGTGGCTGAGCAGTGGCGCCGAAACGAGCATCGACGTCGTCCGGATGAGGATCAGAAAGAAGCCGTAGGTGAACTCGGGGCTCAGGTTCATCGTCTCACCGCCCGTAGCCCGCCATGTTCGTGAACAGCGTCGCCGTGTAGCCGAGCATCGTTTCCAGCATCCAGGGCCCAAAGAGCAGGAGGCCCACGAACACCGCGATCACCTTCGGCACGAAGCTCAGCGACTGCTCGTTCACCTGCGTGACCGCCTGGAGGATGCTCACGACGATGCCGACCACCAGGCTGATCCCGAGGATCGGCCCGCCTACTATCAGCGAGACCCAGAGCGCTTCGCGCATCAGCCCGAGGACAACGGCTTCGTTCAATTGAAGCTCCCAACCAACGAGCCGACGATGAGATACCAGCCATCGACCAGGACGAAGAGGAGGATCTTGAACGGCAGGGAGACGATCACCGGCGGCACCATCATCATGCCCATGCTGAGGAGCGCCGAGGAGACGACCAGGTCGATCACGAGGAAGGGGATGAATATGATGAAGCCCATCTGGAAGGCCGTCTTCAGTTCCGAGATGGCAAACGCGGGGACGATCACGTAGGTCGGGATGTCCGCTTTCGTCGCTGGCTTCTCACCACCCGCCATCTTCAGGAAGAGGCCAATATCCTGCTCACGCGTCTGCCTCAACATGAACTCGCGCACGGGCGCTTCGCCCCGTGCGTAGGCCTCTTGCTGGCCGATGGTCCCGTTCAGGTAGGGTTGGACGGCCTCCTCGTTGATCGTCTTGATCGCGGGCGCCATCACGAAGGCCGTGAGGAACAGCGCGAGGCCGATGAGCACCTGGTTCGGCGGCAACTGGGGAATCCCTATCGCCGTCCGCAGGAGCGAAAGCACAACGATCACGCGGGTGAACGAAGTCACCATCACCAGCAACGCCGGCGCGATCGAGAGCACCGTAACGAGCAGGAGGAGCTGGATCCCGGCGGAGACGTTCTGTGGGTTCGAAGTATCCACCTGGCCCCCCGGCGCACCCCCGGTGGCGCCAGGGGCGGTCGCGCAGCCGGCGAGTAGCACGCTCGCCAGCGCGGCCATCGCCACGAGGGCGAGGAGCTTCTTCCGCCGTCGCCGTTTCAAAGCTGTTCCTCGCCGATCACGGCCTCACGCCGCGGGGCGCTTCCCCGGCTCGCGTTCGCCTTCATCACCCGGAAGAGGTCGATGGCGAAGTTCCCAAGCGCCTGCCCGTTCTTTTCCGATGCCTTGTCGAGCACCAGCGCGGACTCTTCGTCCAGCAGCTCGCTGAGGAGCGTTATCTGATTCGCGGTCGCCCCGATGGCGATCACTCGGTCGCCGAGGGCGACGAGGTGGATCGAGCGTCCGTTGCTGATCGCCAGCGTATCGACGACCCGAAGGAAGCCGGAGACGCTGCGTGGGCTGGCCGCGCGCCGCCCCCACCACCGCAGGCCCAGCACCGCCGCGGCGATGATCGCGGCGACGAGGACGAGCCTCCAGGCCAGCGAAACCGCCTCGCCAGGGCTGAGGCTGAATCCAGACGAGGGCGGATCCGCGCTCTCCCCCGGCCCCGGCGTAGCCCCATCGGCGCCGGGGCGAATGCTCACGCCCGCGCCATCACCGCCGTTCCCACCCCCCATCGCGGTGATGAACAGCAGCCCCGCGAGGATGAGGACGCCGAATCCCCCCATCATGATCCAGCGGCGGCGGCTCTCCGGCTTGTTCAACTCACCCGCTCCTCGTGCTCCGCCCCCCGGCGGACCACCTCGACGACGCGCACACCGAAGTTCTCATCGACGACGACGACCTCGCCGCGGGCGATCAGGCGATCGTTCACGAGGATATCCACGGGCTCGCCCGCCACCCGGTCGAGCTCCACGACTGAGCCAGGGCCAAGGGCGAGCACTTCCGCGACCGTCAGATCGGTACGGCCCAGTTCGACGCTGACGCGCATCTGGAGGCCCGCCAGCAGGTCCATATTCGACCGCTGATGCGCCGGTCCCGGCTCCGGGAGGGGCGTGAAGTGGGCGCGATGCGCCGTCGGCGTTGGCCCCGCCAGTGGCGCCGGCGGGCGGAACGGCAGCGGTTCGCGCTCTGCTGGCGCCGCTGGGAGAGGAGCGGCCGGGTTCGAGACGAACGTCGGGCCGTCCTGAAACGCCGCCTCATCCAGTTCGTCCAGCGTCAGTTCGAACGGCGAGGACGACGGCCCGGCCCCGGCCGCGGGCGCCGTCGCCGCGGCCGCCACCACGGGGAGCGCTCCCGCCATGATATCGAGCCATGTTCCAGGAAGGATGAGCGAGAAGGAGAGCGGCTTGTCTCCCCCGAGGACGGCGTTCACAATCAGCGCCGGTTCGTCCATCGCGGCCAGCAGCAGTGGCATCCCGTCGGTAACGATGTCGCCCGCGCCAACCTTCAGCCCGCTCGGCGAAGCGGCGAACACCTGCCGTACGAGCGCCGCCATCACCTGTCCGAAGATGGTCGAGCCAACGAGTGAGGCCTGCGCGGCCTGGTCCTCGATACTCCCCTCATCGACGCCGAACAAGCGGGCGGCCTCCATCGTATCGGCGATGGCGTAGCCCGTGGCCGACTGATCCTGGTTCGTCGTCAGGGGCAGGGGGAGGACGAGGTGCGGCGATTCATACTCGCCGATGATCTCGTCGGGCATGACCAGGCGCCCTTCGGCGCCGCTCAGCTCGGGGAGAGCGCCGATTAACCCCTGGAGAGCGACCGATGCCGCTTCCCAGATGGCTGTACCGGCAGTACCGAGGGTCTCGGCCTGAGCGGGGGACAGCAACTGCGCGATGATCTCTTTCGGCGACGCCATGCTGTACCAGCCTTACTGCGTGATGAAGGTGACGAAGAAGATCTTCTCCACCTTCACGTGAAGTTGTTCGTTAAGAGCCTCGATAAGCTCTTCCTTGAGTGTCACGCGGCCTCCGGTAGTCGCGACGTCGTCGATGGATTTCGATCCGACTACCTGTGTAACAACGTCCCAGATCTTCGGCAGATCGGGGTACATCTCCGCTTTGAAGTATTTATTTGCGCCCGTGATCGCATCGCCATGGAGGTTGATATACTTGTGTTTCGGGTCTTCGAACTCGAGGGCGAGCGAAGCCTTGACGTAGTTCGGCGAGGCGGCCGGCGCCTTCAAGTTCAGGACCCGTTCTTCGAGGACGAGCGTCGGCCGCGGCGCCGCCTCGATCTGCGCTTCCGTGTAGACCGGAAGCACCTTCGCATCCATATAGTTCGGTTTGATGTAGAACCAGAACGCCGCCGCGAAGAACACAGCGCCGCCGATCAGGACCTTCTTGTTCTTCAACATGGCTACTTCTTCTCCACTGGCGCCAGCGCGCGCTCGAGCTCTTCCTGTGTCGGGTAGAGGATGACGATGTCCGCC
>JANMTH010000763.1:0-12115 GCA_031390305.1 Thermoflexaceae bacterium | reverse complement strand
GTCTTGCCCAGCAAGGCCTGCGCGCCGCCCGATTCGCCAGCCTGGACGACGATGCCCGCGCCTTCGTTGCCGACGGCGAGGGATTGGCCGACCCGCCCGGCCATCGCCGCCATCACGGCCGGTGAGATGCTTGCGGTGACGACCGGATATTCGGGCGTGCCGGAGGCTTGCGCGGTCGTCATGTCGGCGCCACCGAAAAGCAGGCCGAGATCGGACGGGTTCACGGGCGAGGCTTCGATGCGGACGATGACCTCATCGGCTTCCGGCGCGGGCGTGGGGATAGCGATGAGAGAGAGTTCGAGGATGCCCTCCGGCTTGATGAGGGAGCGCAGCTGCAGGGCGGCGACGGGGACGGCGGATGTCATGAAGGTTCTCCGGGACGCGGGATAAGGCCGATATCGTACACCCGGGAACCCTGACTCGACCGCCTCCGGCGCGGGACTGGCGGCGCGGGGCCCGCTGTTTAGCCCATCGCCGCCGCGAGCAACTGTTCGTCGAGACGAGACGGGCGGCGGCGAAGGCGCTCGTCGAGGAGCTCGCGGGCACGCTGGTGCCGGCCGGACCTGATGCAGGCGCCGATCAGCGTGTCGGCGAAGACTTCGAACTGGGCACGGCTGCCGCCTACCCTCGCGAAGTCCTCGGTGCGAGCGTCGAGGAGGTCGGCACACGCGTCGAACTGCCCTCGCGCATAGGCGGCGACCGCTTCGGCGAGGATGGGGAGCACATCGCCCGCCGGGACTTCGCCCGCATCGAGTCGGGAGCGGAGACGAGCCGCCCAGCGATCGACGGCTTCGGGCTCGCCGCAGCTACCGAGGGCAAGCGCGACGTGGACATCGGCGAACGAGGTGGTCGATTCTGGGAAGTGCTCGGAGGCGAGGCCACGGACCTCGTCTGCTGCCCCCTCGGGAAGGGGCGCCCCGTACAGGTTCAGCCGCCAGAGGAAGGAACTCGCGTCCATCAACGAGGCTCGCGGGGCGCCCGGGTAAACCGCCGGTCGCAAGTACTGCTCGAAGATCGCGACGGCTCGCTCCGTTTCGCCCCGGGCCAATTCAAAAAGCGCCAGATGCCAGGTCAGGTGGCCGGAGTAGGGTGCGACGCGTGTGGAGTCATCGAGAAAGCCGGAGAGGAAGTCGATGCCGCCTGATACGTCCCCCGCTTCGTGATGGACATGCGTGACCACGTGCGCGCCGTGGAGGCTCCCAGTGTCGGCCGCGAAGCCTCTTTCCGCGTGCTGGCGCCCCTCATCCCAGAGGTTGTTCTCCGTGCAGCTGAAGCCGAGCGCGCTCTCAAAGGCGGGCTCCCCTTCGAGGACTGGGAAGAGACTCCGAAGAACCGCAAGGACAGCTCCTCGCCGATCCGGTAGTCCGCCGAATGCGATGGAGAAGTTTGTGACACCGGACATTCGGGTGTCTTTGGGAAACTCCGCAAGATGCTCGCGGCCAAGGTCAGCGGCCCGGGCGTACTGGCCGTCGATGACGGTGGCCATGGCCTGGATGTGCTGCCTCTCCCGGCGGGTGGACGCCGTTCCGAGGCGCACCGCCGTTTCAATGGACTGCTTCGCCGCGGCTTCCAGGCCGCCCACGTAGAGGCCAAACGCGATGCCAGCGTGCGCGAGGGCGAGGTCCGGATCCTCCGCGATACACGCCTTATAGGCGTCGACCGCGCCCGCGCGCAGCGACGTGGACAGTCGGACCGCTTCGTCCAGGTGTTCCACCGCCCGCGCAGATGAGGTAGTTACTTCGTACCCATAGCGATCACGCATTCGGTCTACCCTCCAGCACGCGACTCGGCCTCATTCTGTAGTGGCTGCAAGAGCGCCGCAAGCGACCGTGGGGCCAGTGTGTGAAGTAGGTCACAGACCGTGGAGCGGCCGGTTGGCGTGTGGCCGGGCACGACCCCGATCTAGGCTCAGGCGGTGACGACTGCCGCGGCCTTTTCCAGGCCGAGCTCGGCGATCGAGACTTCGCGCATGCGGAACTTCTGGATCTTCCCGGTGACGGTCATTGGGAAATCCGACGTGAACTTGAAGTAGCGGGGGACCTTGTAGTGGGCGATTCGTTCGCGACAGAACGCCTTCAGTTCGTCGGGCGTGACCGATGTGCCTTCGCGGAGGACGACCCAGGCCATGAGTTCTTCGCCCAGGCGCTCATCGGGGACGCCGATGACCTGGACGCTGGCGACGGCGGGATGCTGAAAGAGGACCTCTTCGATTTCGACGGGGAAGAGGTTTTCGCCGCCGCGAATGACCATGTCCTTGATCCGGCCGACGATGTTCAGGTAGCCGTCGCCGTCCATAACACCGAGGTCGCCGGTGTGCATCCAGCCCTCGTTGTCGATGGCGCCGGCGGTCGCTTCGGGGTTCCGCCAGTAGTTCCGCATCACGAGGTAGCCGCGGGTGCAGACTTCGCCAGCGGTCCCGGGCGGGAGGGTGGCGCCCGTTTCGGGATCGACGATCTTCGCGTCGGTGTGGGGGAGGACCTGGCCAACGGTCGAGACGCGGCGCTCGACGGTATCGCCGGGGCGGGTAATGAAGGAGACGGGGGCGGTCTCGGTCATCCCGTAGATGATGCAGACTTCGCGGGCGTGCATGTCGGTGATCACGCGCTTCATGACCTCGACTGGGCAGGGTGCGCCGCCCATGAGGCCGGTTCGCAGGGAGGAGAGGTCGAACTCAGCGAAGCGTGGGTGCTCGAGCTGGGCGATGAACATCGTGGGCACGCCATAGAGGCTGGTGCAGCGCTCCTCGGCGACGGCTTCGAGGGTGGTGAGCGGTTCGAAGGAGGGCGCCGGGTAGACCATCGTCGCGCCGGCGGTGACGCAGCCGAGGTTGCCGACGCCCATGCCGAAGCAGTGGTTGAGGGGGACGGGGATGCAGACCCGATCGGCCGGCGTATAGCCGACGATTTCGGCGACCAACCGGGCGTTTTCGAGGATGTTGTGATGCGTGAGGGTGGCGCCCTTGGGGTTGCCGGTAGTACCGCTGGTGTACTGAATGTTGATCGGGTCATCGGGGTGGAGGGTGGCCTCGCGGGCTGCCAGCGAGGAGACGGGCACGGCGTTCGCGGCGGCGAGGAAGGCGGGCCAGGCGAGGTCGAGCGGGCCGGGCGTTGGCTCCTCGCCGATGGAGACGATGCGTTCCAACTCCGGCGCCTGGGAGCGGACCTCGGCGAGCATCTCGTGGTAGTCCGAGGTCTTGAAGGAGCGCGCGGTGACAAGCAGGCGGAGGCCGGACTGGTTCAGGGCGTAGGCGAGTTCGCCGGGACGGTAGGCGGGGTTGATGACGACGAGGATGGCGCCAATCCGGGCGCAGGCGAACTGGACGAAGGCGTACTCGGCGCAGTTGGGGGACCAGATGCCGACGCGGTCGCCCTTTTCGATGTGGAGGCCGAGGAGGGCGAGGGCCACACGCTCGATTTCGCGGCCGAATTCTGCGTAGGTGAAGCGCAGTCCCTGGTGGCGGGAGACGAGGGCGTCTCCATCGGGGTAGGCGGCGACGGTGGCGGCGAGGGCCTGGCCGATCGTGCGGCGGGCGAGGGGGCGGTCGCGCGAGCCGCTATCGAGGGAGGTTGTGAGCCGGGACATGGGGCGCCTCCGCTGGCCGCAATGGGGGCAGCGAGCGGATGATACGGAGGAACGGTGGCGGGCGCGAAGGGAGGCGCGCGGACGAGTCTCGAACCCGGCGGCTTCAGCCCGTGGGCTTCGCGAACGACTGAGCCGCCGGCCCTAAGGCCGGATTCTCTTCTCCGCGCTTGCGATGGATTTCACGTGTTCTTGCCACGCTTCGGCACTCATAGTGCACACGGTTCCTTTCAGCCTGCCCGAGGTGCTTGCCATCGGCGCCGTGGCGAGCCTCGTGCTGTGGGTCGAAGAACTCCGCAAGCTCGTCGTCCGAAGGCGCGCGGGGCGTGGTCGCGGGGCAGCATCCGCAGCGAACCCGTACGGCGCGAACTCGACCGAAACGAGCGAGGGCACGTAGGCGGCGCGGACGGGCAGCTCCTGGCGCCCCACGACGCCTGCCCTGCGTAGCACCTCTACCAGTGCGCGCTCGGTACGACCAGATCGATCCTCATCGGACAGCACGCGATCGACGAGCGGACGAACAGTGCGCCGGGGGCGCAGGTTACACCGATGGCCAGCCGAAAGCCTCCGGCACCCCAACAACGTGAAGAACAGGAATCGCTAAGCGTAGATGGGATAGGCGTATAAAGACTTCTCGTGTCGGGTGGTCGTTGCACTCCAGTCCGGGAGGTTGTCCGGAGGCCTGTCAAGGCGCCGGGGAAACGGCGTTGACGTTGTCGTCCAATTGCGCTCACCCCCAAACACGGGATGCACGTCCGGTCGGCCCACGACCGGAGATGAGGAGGTAACGACGTTGCGGATCCCTCAGCAACCATATCCTGGCTGCCGGCCAACGCCTGGGCCGCCTGCCAGGTGGGGCCTTTCGCGTTCGACCCCGAGTTGCCGCTCTACAGCGCGGTTGACGCTGCTACGACGGAGACCTCGACCGTGGTCCGTGCTGGCCCAATGGCATAACGAGAAGCTGCGCCTGCGGGTGCGGATCTGGGAGTGGCCGGCGGACATGAACGGATCGCCAGCCCGGGACTGGGTGCTGCCGCTCGCCGAGGCCGAACAACACCTCCGCGACCTGGATCGCGACTTCGACTTTGACTTCGGCATCGACCCCGGTTCATCGAGCGCACACGCCAGGTCCTCGAAGCGATGTTCTGACATCCCTTGTGGAAGGTCGGCACCCGAGCCAAAGCGGAGGTCGCGGTAGCGCGTCATCCCAACGGCGTGGCATTAGACGGAGTGCGAGGGCGGCTGAGCTCCGCGGCCGTGTTGTTGGCGGTGCCAACGCTCTCCGCAACGACACTCGGGAGTTCTGGGACCGCGACGTACCCGCCTGAGTGCACCTCATAAATCATGCCAAAGTAATGTCCGTGCCACCTGAGCGCTTTCCGCAAAAAAAGACACCAATACCGGTCCCTATCGTCATTCCCGCGGAGGCGGGAACTCAGCGCGTGGCCTTGCACGACGTTTGCGTAAGGCCGTACGGGCCCATATGGGCGCAGCGGGTCCGAACCAAGCGCTGCCCCGTTCGTGCTGAGACTCCGTCGAAGCATGACAGCCTGCCCTGAGCCGCGCCGAATGGGACGCCGGGGCTATTCAGGCCCCCAGGGGTGGTCCCGAATGCGGGAAGGCGTGGCATTTTGCTGAGTCGGATTCCCGCTTTTGCGGGGGATGGGGTTGGCGACGGCGGCTGGGGAGGCGCGGAGGCGGCCACACAAGCCACTTGGTTCCCGCCTCCGCGGGATGACAGATCTGCTCATTGGCTTCCGCGCAAAACTTCGAGACGCACCCTACGAGCGAACCCGAAGGGCCGGTGTCGCTGCCCCACCAGCGCCGTGCCAATGGGTCCCTCAGCACCTGCTCGAAGCACCGACAAGCGCGGTTGAACTGAGAGAATGCCGGCTGAAATGGTTCACGAGCCTGTGGGCGCGTGCCCGACCGAGGAGAATCACAAGTCGTGGTCTGAGGGAGAGTCCTGGCGGCAGTTGGCGGTGACTTCGGCTCCGCCAGAAACCGGCGTACTTGTGCAACTTCGCCGTCAATGTGGCCAGGGTCTCTGTACCGCGGTCGAGATCGAGGAAGAAGGCACCATCCCGGTTGCTCCAGTGCACGAGAGCATCGGGGACAGGCGCGTCTCGTCCACGAATGAAGGCACGCAGTTGCGATTCTCCGAGCCACTCGACGATCCTCCCGCCGTGGCTGCGCGGGCTCAGTTCCCAACGCGACCGCACATGGGCCACATCGTGATGGTGACGCACGGGTCCGAGTCGCCCACGAGGAGTACGCGTGCGCACACCAAGGGCGTCGAAGCCAGCAGCGGCCAAGGCCAAGAGCGACACATTCGGCCCTTTTTGGACCCAGTGTTCATCGCGGGCATGGACAGTTGCGGGCAAAGCAAGCGCCATGGGGAGAAGTCTTGGCACGGTTGGCGCGGGCCTTCGAAGAGAAACTGGTGAGCGCCAGTGGCGCGAAGCCGCGAGTGCTGACGTATGCTCCTCAATTGTCCACGCTACTTCCCCAGACGCCAGCCTCATCAGCTACCGAGGGCTGCCTTATGGTTCAGCTAACGCTTCGGAGGTCATACGGGCGTAAACCGCTTGGACGCCGTTCGGACCGGCCACGGGCGTGTCGCGACGAGATGGACACGTTCAGATGACGCTGGCTCGGCTCCCGATCACGGCTGCGCGGCCGTCGGAGCGCGTAGACCCGCGCAGCCTTGCGCAGGTCGCGCCGGATGCGCGTCTGTCATTGCTCGGCACTTCGGCCGAAGGCCTCTCCCTCGAAGAGGCGGCTTCGCGTCTTCGCATTGCCGGTCTGAACGAGCCGGTGCGCCCGACAAAGTCTCATCCGGTTCGCGAGTTCGCGGCCCAGTTCACCCATACGCTCGCGCTGCTTCTCTGGTTTGCGGCCGGGCTTGCCTTCGCAGCACGCATACCCGAACTGGGCGGTGCAATCGTCGCCGTCGTCGCCATAAATGGCGTGTTCGCGTTCGTCCAGGAGTACCGCGCCGAGCAGGTGGTGGCGAGCCTGATGCGGCAGGTCGCGGTTCAGGCGCACGTCCTACGCGATGGCGCAGTTCAGTCATTACCCGCGGTCACCCTCGTTTCCGGCGATGTCGTCCACCTGGCGGCGGGCGATATCGTCCCCGCCGACTGATCCTGCTCGCGAGCGATAACCTTACGGTCGATCTCTCCATGCTCACTGGTGAGACGATGCCGGCGGAACGCTCATGCGCACCCACCCCGGTGCCGCCGGGCAAGCTGCGCATGAGCGACGTTCCGAGCCTTCTGCCGGCTGGGGCAGGGGTCGCCACTGGGAGCGGTACTGCTGTGGTTTTTGCCACCGGTCCCGAGAGCAGCATCGGGGTCGTTGCGGACCTCATACAGGGTGTGCGTCATGGAACATCGATTCTTGAGCAGCAGGTGGCCACCCTTTCGCGCCTGACGGCGATTATCGCCGTGCTCTCCGGCGCGGTTACGCTCGGGCTTGTCGGTGTTTTCACGGAGACCACGTTCGTCGCCGCCCTCACCTTCGGTACAGGTGTCATCGTCGCACTCGTTCCCGAAGGTCTCCTGCCGACGCTGAGCGTGTCTCTCGCCATCGGTGCTAGGCGGATGGCAGAACGCGGAGCCGCGGTTCGCCGCCTTTCTGCCGTCGAAGTCGTGGGCTCTGTGACGGTCATCTGCTCCGATAAGACGGGAACGCTCACGGAGAACGTGCTCACGGTCACAGGGGTGGTCGCTGTGGATGGAGCAACGCGCGCTGCCCCCGATGTCCTTTTGGCTGCCGTGCTCTGCAACGACGCGAGCGAAGAGGACGGCAGGCTGTCCGGCGACCCCCTCGATGTCGCCCTCTGGCGTTGGGCCAACGCCGAGGGACTGGACGCGGCGGCCACCCGCGGCACCTGCCCGCGGCTGGGGAGTGTCGCATTCGATGCCCGATCGCGCTACATGTCGGTGATCTGCAGCGTGCAAGGTGTACGCCGCGTTTTTGTAAAGGGCGCGCCAGAAGCTGTCCTATCGCTGACAGGCACGACGGCGATGCCGCCAGCCCTTGCCCGGGCGGAACAGGAGGCTACGAGTCGTGGCGACCGTGTGCTGCTGCTCGCGGCGGGTGACGAGGGCCGTCCTCTTTCGCTGGCCCTGGTCCGCTTTGAAGATCCACCGCGTGAGGGCGTGCCGGCGGCAATCGCCGCTTGCGGTATGGCCGGCGTGCGCGTTGTCATGTTGACCGGCGACCACCCGGAGACGGCCCGCGCCGTAGCACGCACCATCGGTCTTGCCGACGGTAATGTCCCGCTCGCACAGGGATTCGATGTCGATGTCATGTCAGACGCCGACCTTCTCGAGTTCCTCAGCCGCAACGCAGTTGTTGCACGAGTGGACCCTCAGCAGAAGCTGCGCATCGTACGGGTGCTCCAGGCTGCGGGCGAAGTGGTCATCGTCACAGGCGATGGAGTCAACGACGCGCCCGCGCTCCGCGCTGCAGACGTGGGCGTTGCGATGGGGTTGCGAGGGACGGAAGTAGCCAAGCAAGCAGCTGATATCGTCCTCGCCGACGATAACTTTGCGACGATCGTGGCCGCCATTGAGGAGGGTCGTTCGATTCGCGCTAACATCCGGCGCTTCATCAGCTACGTCTTCACCAGTAACGTCGCCGAGATGGTGCCATTCCTTGTGTACATCTTCCTGCCAGTGCCACTGCCCCTGGCGGTGATCCAAGCGTTGGCTGTCGATATCGGCACCGACCTCCTGCCCGCACTCGCGCTGGGGGCTGAGCCACCATCTCAGGGCACCATGCAGGCGCAGCCGGAGCCTCCGTCACGACCTCTCCTTACTCGGGCACTCGGTCTTCGCACATTCCTCTTCTTCGGCGTGGTGGAAGCCGCACTCGGTCTCGCCGGGTATTTCGCGTTCTATCTCGCGGAAGGTTGGCGGCCCGGCGATTCCTTCGCGCCGTTCGAGCATGTTTCCCGCGAGGCGGCAACCGTCACCTTCTTGGGGATCGTCGGCGGCCAGGTGGGATGCCTCTTCGCACAACGCGACGGTACCTTTATACGGCGCCTCCGGCTGCGCGGCAATCGTCTGGTCCTCTGGGGCCTTGCCTTCGAGCTCGGGCTTGCCGCCTTGCTCGTGTACATGCCCGGGATCAACGGCCTCTTCTCGATGACCGCCGTCGGGCCGCAGTGGCTCCTTATTGTTCCGCTCGGTGCCAGCGTGCTCGTCTTGCTGGATCAGGTTCGGCGCATTGCCCACGGCAAGAGGGGATTGCGGAAAGGCGTGAGTATTGCTCCACCTGCGTTCGACTGAGCCGCGAAGGGAACGAAGCGATGACGTTGGTATTCACTTTGGTGAGATGGGCTTATCGACTCGTTCCGCGATCCCACCCCAGCTTGACGGCTTCGACCAAGGCACCATCGAAAGCACTAGGGCGGCAGTTGGCGGGTCGTGCCGTGCACCCGCAGCCCGGCGACGTCCCGACACCAGCGCTCCGCCTGCTCTCTGCAGTCCGCGAGAGAGCGGAAGCCGCCACCCTTAAAGAAGCGTTCACGCAGGTACTGAATGCCGCGTGCGACATGCGGCTTATCCTTCGATTTGCGCATTCTGGCCGGGGCACAGAGGAAGCCGCGCGCCTGGCTGTATTCGATGAAGCCGCGTGTCGGCCTTGGCTCCAGGGCATCCGGACCGGCGATGGCTGCCGCAAAGTTCTCGAGGATGAGGCGCTTTGGCACCCCGCCGAAGGACTGGCAGGCAGCTTCAAGACCAGCGATGGCTCTCGGCGAGCGTCTGCTGGAGCAAGGGCCGGGCGAAGCGGACAGGACGATCAGGAAGGCCCAGACACTCTGCCGTTTGCCCGTCGCCAGACCGACGCTGCTCCCGAGCTTGCCAAAGTCGATCTCCGCGACCTCGCCCGGGGGCCAGTCCGCCATCCGCAGTGTTTCATGAGCGGGCTTCCAGCGCTCCGCCTCGCGCACGTACCGCCGGAGGCTCGTGTAGGAGACGGCGACGCCATCGCGCAGGAGCACATGCGCGACTTCGTCGCGGACTGGAACCGTTTCGCCCACCCGTTCAAGCGGAGCAGCGACTCCAGCGCGAAGGTCGATGGCTCGCTGACACTGGCGATGACGGCCTGTCGGCAACCGCGGGAGTTACGATACTCTTCGGGGACGATCACTACTTGGCCACGAATGCCAATCCTGCTTCGATGTTCGTTTCCGCACCAGAGTTCTGGCTGACCCGTCCAAAGTCGATGCCATCGTAGGTAAGGCCCCGCTGCCGATCGAACACCGGGAGAGACGCTGCGTTTCGGCCGTCAAACCATGTTCGGCCCAGGTCGGCATACTTCGTGTAGCGGCCATCGCCAGTGGCCTTCCCCACTGCCTGGAGGCCGCGGACGGCACAGCTCACATCGAACGCAATTGAGGTTGGGCCGGGGAATTCGAGGTCAACTGCGGGAATGAGCAGCCGCTCGACGCTGGTACGTGCCGCCTCTATCCACTCCGCGCGGCCGAAGTACGCCCCGGCTTCCGCAAGCGCGCACTCTTGCAGGTGTCCCCAGAGGTGGACGGTCGAACTTCCTCGCATGTCAGGCAAAATCCCGTGCCATCGCGAGGCATAAATCTCGCCCGCCCAGAGCAGCGCTCGCTCAATTGCCGCGCCCGACTCCGTCGCTTCGCCATATCTCAAGCGGCAAGAAGTGCCACCGCGCGGACATCGAGGTATGGCGTCGTCTCGTCCAGCCAGGGCATGGCGCGTTCGAAGGCCGAGGCGCAGTCTTGATCATCGAACGCGGCTACGCCATCGGCGAGCGCATGGCAGGCCCGCGCAAGCCACGGGCCGTAGGGGTCGGCCGAGGTTCGGCCAACCATGTTCTTCGTCCCGTCCCACCTGCTGATAAAGTTGATGAACCAGCCTTCCGGTGTCTGCATGGCCCGGACGAACGCCAGTGCCTCCATCGCGGCCATACGCCAGCGCGGCTCCTCGTCCTTGCACCAGAGAGCGATGTAAAGCGACGCCAAGCGTGCCGTGTCGTCCACGCAGGCGACACCTTCGAACCCGCTTTCGGATGCGGGGGTGTCCCCCATCCCTCGGCGCGTTTCTTCCGAATAGATGGCGATGGCGGACACGTCCGGCCCCAGCGCGGGCACGGCATGCGTCAGCCGCCGGATCTGGCGAATCACCTGGCAGCTCCGGCGAGGGCCCGGGTGGAGTGCCAGTCGGCCAGGATGCGCTCATAAAGCGCGAGGTAGTCTTCGACCATCCGGTCGGCTGAGAAGCGCTCCGTGGCCCAGCGGCGCACGGCGCCGCGGTCCAGCACTGCCGCAGCCTCCACCCTCTCGATAGAGACCGAATGAGTGTTCAACACAGACGACATCGACGGTCGAGCGATTCAGGGAGTTCGCCACTTCGAGGAAGCTCGGAGGGTCTCCCTGCTGGATCCGCCAACGAACATCGCTGCGGCGCCGTCTACCCCCGTTAGACGCTCGATCGCCACGAGCTCGAGGTGGACCGGCGCATCCGTCTTCCGAATCGCTGCGCAACGACTCGCGGCGAAGGTGGCAATGCCACATTGGCGCGGGGGCAAGGCGGATACAATCGCGGGGACTGCGTGGGAATCGTGACGAGGCTCCCGCCCGCGCCGCGAAAGTCTGCCTCGTTCCTGGTCCATGAAACTCCTCCTCATTCCCGTTTGACCGATCGTAGCTGCCCGTTCAGCGCGCTGAGGTACCCTCCCGGCCGTAGTCATCCGCGAGACGCACTACGTCATCCATCTCTGTCGTGGAGATCTCGCTCACACCGACATCGGTTACGCCGATTAGCCGATGAACACTGCCAGGCTTTACTCGGAACACGTCCCGCCGGCGCATGCGAATGGTCTCTTTTAGCTGATCGAGATCTATCTCCAGGTCCAACTCTTCGGACTCAACCATGAGGGTCTCGTCCTTTACAACGTGGTACTGGCGAGAAAGTTGATGTCCCGCCTTAATGTGGATGATCTTCCCCACGTAGTGAACTGTGTGCGCGAAGATCAGTTCGTAGCCCCACGGCTTATTCACGCACTCAATCGGTAGGCTGGCCCGTTGTCTCCGCGTTGCTAACCGCCTGCACGTCTGGCATACGTTCTCCTACTCCTAGCGGATATGTCCCGGCGCAACTACCGACGTTCAGCCCGGACTCGCAATATCGGGTGACCGCCGCGAGCGGAGGGCAGAGACCCGCTATAAACGCGATCCTCCCGGGAGGCCACCGCGTGTCTTATCCGTTTCGCGCCGGGTAACCGTTGTGTGTTTACCGCATGGGTGCCACCATTATCCCGGGCGGGTGGCAAGTCCGGCGGGGAGTCATAATGCGCTGGGCTGGGGTCGTGGGCCACTCGTCCCCTTGCTACCCCCGCTGGATGTCGGTCACGGTGAGGATACCAAGGGCGGCACCACCGTGACCGACTATAACGGCGCGCTCCCCCTTCTCCACGATGTATCGGTCAACCACTTCCTGCACCGGGATCCCCGTCATGTGTATGCGAGCCTTTGCAGAACCAGGTTCGC
>JANMTH010000717.1:0-1950 GCA_031390305.1 Thermoflexaceae bacterium | reverse complement strand
TCGGGTTCGTGGCGAATCTCTTGGCGCGGAACGGCGTAGCCGTGATCACGGCGGCGATCTCGCCCTACCGGGAGACGCGGGACGCCAACCGGAAGCTGATCGAGGCTGACGGCGCGGTCTTCATCGAGGCCTATGTGGCCGCGACCCTGGAGGAGTGTGAGGCACGGGACGTGAAAGGGCTCTACGCCGAGGCCCGAGCGGGAAAACGGACCGGCTTCACGGGCATCGACGACCCCTACGAGGCCCCGCTCCACTCGGAGCTGCTACTGCCGACGGGCGGGGAACCGGTAGCGGCGTCGCTGAAGCGAATACTGAGCTACCTTGAGGACCGGGGCCTGATTGGCGCGGCGCACGCTACGATCGCGACCCTGGAGGGACGAGCATGACCGTGGAGGAAGCGCCAGCGGCGCTCCGGACCGACCTTGAGGAACTCGAAGACGAGGCGATCTTCATCATGCGCGAGGTGGCGGCCGCGTTTGAACGGCCGGCCTTGCTTTTTTCCGGGGGGAAGGATTCGATCGTCCTGTTGCGGGTCGCCGAGAAGGCCTTCTGGCCGGCGAAGTTCCCGTTCCCCGTGATGCACGTGGATACGGGTCACAACTTCCCCGAGGTGCTCGCCTTCCGCGACCGGCGCGTGGAAGAACTTGGCGCGCGCCTGATCGTCGCCTCCGTTCAGGAGGCCATCGACCGCAATGAGCTGGTGGAGGAGCGGGGGCCGCGGGCTTCGCGGAACCGGTTGCAGACGCCGGTGCTGTTGGCGGCGATCGCGAAGCAGGACCTCAATGCGGCGATCGGCGGGGCACGGCGCGATGAAGAGAAGGCGCGGGCGAAGGAACGCGTATTCTCGTTCCGTGACGAATTCGGGCAGTGGGACCCTCGGAACCAGCGGCCCGAGCTCTGGCGGCTCTACAACGGCATGCACACCAAGGGCGAACACATGCGCGTCTTCCCGCTTTCGAACTGGACGGAACTGGACATCTGGCGGTACATCGAGCGCGAAAACCTCGAAGTGCCTTCGATCTACTTCGCCCATGAACGGGAGGTCTTCGAACGCGACGGGATGCTGATGTCGGTCAGCCCGTTCATGGCTCAGCTTGCGAACGAGGCGCCGTTCGTGGCGACGGTGCGCTACCGGACGGTGGGCGACATGACGTGCACGGCGGCACTGTATTCGGAGGCGGCGGACTTCGAGGCGATCATCGCCGAGGTGGCGGTCGCCAGAATCACGGAGCGGGGCGCCAGCCGGGCCGACGACAAGTTTTCCGAGGCGGCGATGGAAGACCGCAAGCGTGAGGGGTACTTCTAATGGACCTCCTCCGCTTCGCCACCGCCGGTTCGGTGGATGACGGCAAGAGCACGCTGATCGGGCGGCTGCTGTACGACAGCAAGCAGGTGTTCGAAGACACGATGGCCAGCCTGGAGCGCGCGAGCGAGGCGCAGGGGCTGGAATCGGTGAACCTTGCCCTGCTGACGGACGGGCTCAGGGCGGAGCGGGAACAGGGGATCACGATCGATGTCGCCTACCGCTACTTCGCGACGCCGCGGCGGAAGTTCATCATCGCCGATTCGCCAGGCCACGTGCAGTACACGCGGAACATGGTGACGGGCGCTTCGACGGCGGACCTGGCGCTGATCCTGGTTGACGCGCGCAAGGGCGTCATTCAGCAGACGCGGCGGCACACGGCCCTGACGGTCCTCCTCGGCATCCGCCACCTCGTCCTCTGCGTGAACAAGATGGACCTCGTGGAGTGGTCGGAAGCGCGCCTGGGGGAGATCGAAGTGGAGTACGCGAAGCTCGCGGAGCAGCTCGGGGCGGAGCAGGTGACGGTCATCCCGATGTCGGCGGTGCTGGGCGACAACATCGTCGAGGGCGGGCCGAACATGCCCTGGTACACGGGGCCGACGTTGCTGGAGTTCCTGGAGACCGTACCCATTCCCGACCATGCCCGG
>JANMTH010000693.1:0-1868 GCA_031390305.1 Thermoflexaceae bacterium | reverse complement strand
CCTCGATCGCGGAGTCCGGCCTGCTCCAGCCGATCACCATCCGCCCGCAGGGCGACGGAACATTCATTATCATCGCCGGCGAACGCCGGTACCGCGCCGTGACGACGCTGGGCTGGGAAACCATCCCGGCGATCGTCGTCGACCAGGGCGAGACCAGCGCCTTCACCCTTTCGGTTCTGGAGAACATGGCCCGGAACGATATGACGCCGGTCGAGGAGGCCCGGTCCCTCGCCCAGCTCATGACGACCATGACCGCCGCCGAGGCCGCGACGGCCGTCGGCTACGGTTCGGGCGACGGTAATCAGGTGACCTGGAAGGTGAAGCTCTTGGACGCCATCGAGGAGATTCAGGACCTCGTCAACAAGGGTCACCTCAACCAGACCAAGGCGATTCAGGCGTCGAAGCTCTCGCGCGACGGCCAGCTCCAGGTCATCCGCAAGGCTGGCAGCCAGCGCCTCAACGATCGCGAGTGGGGCGCGCTCTGCGATACGGTCTACGCCATCGAGAACCAGACGGAGATGTTTCCGGAGACGAAGGTCTCGCCCGAGACGGTGAAGCGCGCCCGTGACTTCCACGACGCCGTCTCGATGGTCTACCTCGGCATCCAAGGCTCGAAGGTGGAGGAGCTTCGCCAGGGTGGGGCGCAGCTTCAGCGCCTCTCCCTCAGCATCGAAGAGGCGATCCGCGCCCTCGCCAGCATCAAGCGGCAGATCGAAACTGAGACCGGCCGCGCCATCGCTCTTGACCTGGAGGTCATCTCATGAATCCCGTCGTGTTCTTTGGTTATCAGGGCCGCAAGCTGGACGAGGTCCAGTCTGCCATCCTCAAGAACGGGGCCGTCCTCGTTGACGTCCGCTACAGCCCGCGCTCCCGCGCCCCCATGTGGAACCGCCGCAACCTGGAGGCGCTGCTCAGCCCCGCTCACTATGTGTGGAAAGGCGACACCCTCGGCAACCGGCTCTACCGGACCGACGACATCGAGATTGCGGATCTCCCGGTCGGACTCGAAGAGCTAGCGTTTCTCGCGGCCGAACGCCCGCTATTGGTTATGTGCGTCTGCCCGTCGCCAGTCGGCTGTCACCGCACGGTCATCCGCGAGGCCCTCGAAGCCCTCCACGGAGTGCCAACCAGAGAGTGTGGAGCGCACGGGCCGGAATCGCACCAGCCCTAACCCGCCTGGAAGGCGGGAGCATCGCTTCAATGCTTCGCGCGCGTCTGTCCAATCAGCGCTACCAGCGCATCCCACGGGTCGTCGCCAAGCCTCTCAAGGGCTTTGGCGACGGCCCTTGCCCGGTCCCTCGGTACCTCGCTCCGGCCGAAGAGCACGACCAGCGGGAAGTCTCCCTGGTTCCGCTCCAGCTCTGGCCGCAGCTCCCCGAGGTGCCGCTCGAAGACCTCCACCATATGGGCGAAGGCGACCGCCATCGACCGCACCTCACAGGCCAGCGAGACCGTGTCCAACATGTCCGCCGTCGCGTCGTATAGCTCGAAGGGGACGATCCAGGTCTCGCCCTTCAAGGCCGGCGCGATGCTCGCGAACGATTCCCGCATCCTCTCCAGTTCACCCGGCAGGAACGACAGCGTGAGCGTAGCCATCTCCAGGCCCTGGGCGCCCATGCCCGGCGTCGCCGCCTTCGTCATCAGCGCAAGCGTCTTGTCGTCGAGGCCGCTGTACGCCTTCCAGGCCACGTCGCCGAGTTCCTCGAAGAGCGCCTTAAGGGTGAGCGGGTCGTCCTCGCCGGTCAGGCTGTTGTGGCTGAGCTGGATCGCTTTCTGCCGGGCGGGCGAGAGTTCGGTCAGGCTGACGAGCACATCGATGCTCTCTAACCCGGCCTCTATCGCCGCCATGGCCCGGTGGTTACCCGAAA
>JANMTH010000626.1:0-5514 GCA_031390305.1 Thermoflexaceae bacterium | reverse complement strand
GGTGCCGGGGGCGCTCATCCGGCCAGACTACACGGAGGAGTTCGAGGCGAACTTCTATCCCTGGCTGTACGAACACTCGAAGCGGGAGATCTGGGAGAAGGCGCGGGAGGCGCGGGTGCTCTGTGGGCCGCTGTTCACGCTCGAGGAGATCGCGGCGGACGAGCACTTCCGGGCACGGGGGTTCTGGGAACGGGTAGAGCACGCGGCCCTGGGGAGCGTCGAGATCCCCGGGCGGCCGTTCGTGATGCCGGATTCGCCGTGGGAAATCCGGCGGCCAGCGCCGCTGCTGGGCGAACACACGGCGGAGGTGCTCGGCGATGGGCGGGCGCTGAGCGCGGCGGCGGCGGAATGACGGGCCAGCTGCCGCTCGAAGGGGTGCGCATCGTCGATATGTGCGTTGTCTGGGCGGGGACGTTCGCGACGCTCTTGTTGGCGGACCTTGGGGCGGAGGTGATCAAGGTGGAGAACCCGCATGTGTTGCCGCCGATGACGCGGGGGACGCTGGCGCGGCCATCGAAGGAGCTGGCGGCGGCCTCGCCGGCGGCCTCCGGCGGCTACCCCAACGGGGACCCTGGTGCGCGGCCGTGGAACTACCACCCGACGTTCGTGAGCCTCTACCGGAACAAGAAGAGCTTCACGGTGGACTGGCGGACGGAGGAGGGGCGGGAGATCGTGGGGCGGCTGGTGGCGAAATCGGACGCGGTGGTGGAGAACAACGCGACGGAGACGTTGGAGAAGCTGGGGGTGACGTATGACTGGCTGCGGCGCTACCGGGAGGACATCATCATGATCCGGATGGCGGCGTACGGTTCGAGCGGAACGTACGCGCAGGCGCGGGCGCTGGGCGTGCACCTGGAGAGCGTGATGGGCCACACGCTGCTGCGGGGGTACCGCGACCTGGACCCGACGACGAGCACGCCGATCTTTTCGGGCGATTACCTGGCGGGGGCACAATCGGCGCTGGCCGTGATGATGGCGCTCTGGCACCGGGATAAGACGGGACGCGGGCAGCTCATCGAGATGGCGCAGGCGGAGAACGCTTCGGCGATGCTGGCGCAGGGGTTCATGGAGACGGCCCTGAACGGTGCGCCGCCGGAACGGATGGGCAACCGTTCGCTCTACGGGTTCGCGCCGAGCGGCGTCTTCCCCTGCCGGGGCGGAACGGCGGCGGAGATGATGGACCGCTGGATCGCGATCGAGGTGACGACGGACGGGGAGTGGGCGGCGCTGGTGGGGGCGATGGGGTCGCCCGCCTGGGCGGCCGATGCGTCGCTGGCGACGGCGGAGGGGCGGCGGGCGGCCGAGGACGCTATCGAGGCCGGAATCGCGGAGTGGACGAAGGAGGGGGACGACTACGAGCTCTTCCACGCGCTCCAGGCGGTGGGCGTGCCGAGCGCGCCGGTGCTCGAAGCATCGAGGGCCTTCGATGACGCGCACGTGCGGTCACGGGGGATCTACGCGCCGCAGACGCTGCACGGGGAAGTGGGGCCGTACCGCTTCGTGACGCCGTTCTACCGCTTCCCGGAGACGCCGGTAACGGTGCGGCAGGCGCCGGTGGCGATGGGCGAGCACAACGCCTACGTGTACAAGGATCTCCTGGGCGTGAGCGAGGCGGAGTACGCGCGGCTGGAGGCGGCGGGGCATATCTCGATGGACTTCGACGCGTCAATCGCCTGAGTAGGGGGAGGGGGTAGGCCAGAGGGGGTAGGGAGGAACCTCAGCGACCTCGGCGCGGCCCGGAGCGGCCAGGAGGTCGAGCAGATGCTCGCGGGTGCTGGCGTATTCGGGATGATGGAGCATGGAGCGTCTCTCCCGCGGGCGAGGGATAGGAACAGTGACGACCTCGCGAATGGTGGCCCGTGGACCGTTCGTCATGACGGCGACCCGGTCGGAGAGGTAGACCGCTTCGTCGATGTCATGGGTGACCATAACGACGGTCTCTGTCTCCTGGTCAAAGTTCCAGAGCGAGAGGAGCTCGTCCTGGAGGCCGGAACGGGTGAGCGCGTCGATGGCGCCGAAGGGCTCGTCGAGGAGGAGGACGCGGGGAACGACGGCAAAGGCGCGGGCGACGGCGGTGCGCTGGCGCATGCCGCCTGAGAGTTCGCCAGGCTTCTTGTCGCGATGGTCCCAGAGGCCGACGACGCGGAGGACGCGCTCGACACGCTCACGTTTCTCCTGTTTTTCGGGAGCGCGCCGGCCGGGGAAGACGGCATCGACCGCTTCGTAGACGTTCGCATAGACGGAGAGCCAGGGGAGGAGGGAGTGGCCCTGGAAGACCATGCCGCGGTCGGCGCCTGGCCGGCTGATCGGGCGGCCTTCGAGTTCGACGGAGCCGGAGGTCGGCCCGTCGAGTCCGGCGATCATGCGCAGGAGGGTGGACTTGCCGCAGCCGGAATGACCGATGAGGGTGACGAACTCGCCGCGGTCGATCTCGAGATCCACGCCGGCGAGGGCGGTGTAACCGCCCTTAAAGGACTTGGAAACGCCGTTCAGGGCGAGGTAGGGCATGGCCATCTCAGGCAACCTCCGTGTAGCTGAAGCGGGATGCGGCGAACGCGAACAGGCGATCCAGTGCGAGCCCGACGATGCCGATGAGGAGGATGGCGGAGAGCACCTGTTCGAGGTTCAGGGCGTTCCAGCTATCCCAGACGTAGAAGCCGATGCCGGTACCGCCGGAGAGCATCTCGGCGGCGACGATCACCAGCCAGGCGATACCCATCGAGAGACGCAGCCCGGTGACGATGTAGGGCAGGCTATGGGGCAGGACGATCCGCGTGAGGTACTTCCAGCGGTCGAACTGGAAGACGCGGGCGACCTGCTTGTGGCTTTCGGGAATGCTGGAAACGCCCATCGCCGTGTTGATCACCGTGGGCCAGAGGGAACAGATGAAGACCACGAAGATGGCGGCGTTTGGAGCTGACTGCAGGGCGACGAGCCCTATCGGGAACCAGGCCAGGGGCGAGACAGGCCGAAGCACCTGAACGATCGGGTCGAAGACGCGCCGGAAGAGCGGGCTTACGCCGAGCAAGATACCGAGCGGGATGGCGACGAGCGACGCGAGCAGGAAGCCTTTGAAGACTCGTACCAGCGAGGCCATCAGTTGGAAGCCGATGCCCTTGTCGTTCGGCCCGTTGTCGTAGAAGGGGTCGGAGACCAGGCGCCAGAAGGTGCCCATCGTGGCGAGGGGACCGGGGAGGTCCTCCTGGTAGAGCGCCGCCGCAGCCCAGACGAGACCGAGGATGAGGGCGGCGCCAAGGAGGGACGCAGAGCCCCCCAGGGCGCTGGCCAGCGCGGCCCGCAGCGAGCGAAGGCTACGAGCCGGGGGACGAAACGCGGTGCGGCGCGCCTGGCCGGCGGTTCGCGTAAGGAGCGTCATCCTGCTACCCCGTTGGCCTTGAGGTAGTCGGCTGGCGCCGCAGGGTCGAAGCGAATCCGGTCGAGCGTGAGTTCGAAGGGCGCCATGTCGTCTTCCGGGACGGCGATAGCCATCTCCTTCGCGACTTCGCGATAGAGGCCGGAGAGGATCAGCTTTTCGGAGACAGCCTTCACGTCCGGGAGCTCCTTGAGGTAGCCGTGACGAACGTACTGGGCCATGAACCAGGCGGCGTGCCCGGCGCGTGGGGCGTTCACCTGGCCGTCGCGGTGGAAGAGCATGAAATCATCGACATAGGTGTGTTCACCGAGATCTTTGCCGAGGGTGTACTTGCCTTCGAGGCGCCCGTCTATGACGTCGGCGGGAGCGTTGACGAAGGCCTGCGTACCAATAGTGCGGGCCACCTCTTGCTTGTTCTTCGGGTCGTCGATGTGCTTCGAAGCTTCGAGGATGGCGCGCATCAGGAGCTTGAGGTCGTCGCGCCGCCTGGCGGCGAACTCCGGGTTGACCCCGAGGGCCTTTTCCGGGTGGTGCTTCCAGATGTCCTGGGAGGCGAGGGCGGTGAAGCCGACGCCCTCCTTCACGGCGACGCCGTTCCAGGGCTCGCCGACGCTGTAGCCATCCATGGCGTTGACCTTCATGTTGGCGACCATCTGGGGTGGCGGGATGGTGATGATCTTGAGGGACTTCTGATCGACTTCCGCCGCGGCCAGCCAGTAGCGGAGCCACATGTCGTGGGTGCCGCCGGGGAAGGTCATGGCGAAGGTGGCCTCTTTCTTCGCCTTCACCGCCTCGATGGCGGGCTTCAGCGTGTCGAGCGTCCGGAAGCCCATTTTGCCGCCGAAGTCCTCGTTCGAAAGGGTGATCGCCTGGCCGTTGTTGTTCAGGACCATGGCGAGGTGGATCTCCTTGCCAGCGGGACCGCCGATACCGTTGTAGACGGAGAAGGGCATGCCGAAGAGCATGTGGGCAGCCTGAAGCTCGCCCGTGAGGAGCCCATCGCGGAGGGATGCCCAGGACGCCTGCTTGGCGAGTTCGACGTTGAGCCCGTATTCCTTGTAGAGACCGAGCTGTTCGGCCATGACGACGGAGGCACAGTCCGGAGCGCGATGAAGCCGATCTTGATCTTTTCGCCGCTGGTGGAGCGGGGGCGGGCGACGGAAGGAGCAGCCGTTGCCGAGGGAGCGGCGGTGGTGGCTGTGGGAGACAGGGGTTCGTCATCGTCGTCCCCACCGCATGCCGAAAGGAGCGGTGGGAGGACGGCGACAGCTCCGGTAGCACCGAGGAACTGCAGGAATCGACGGCGGTGGATGGGCATTGTGTCCTCCAGGAAGGTCATATTGCTTGCGCGGGGGCAGGCGTCCGCCAGTCTGCCCGGTAGCCATGGCGGCCGGGCAGACCGCTCTTCGCTCACGTGTTCCCCGTTGCAGGCACTCAGATGACCGTATGGGCCGCGCGTTCCGAAGAGATTGCGCGGACGTGAACAGGCTGAGTCAGCAAGATGTCAGCCGCATTGCCGTTTGGTTACGAACGATGTCGTGGGGGCTGACTTCGTCGCGGTACCGAATCCGAGGAAGGCACTTGCGCGGTCATGCGAGTGTTTCGGAGGGCGAACCAGGCGTCTCGGCGACCTTCCCCCGCAGGCGGGTGAAGAGGACGGTGGCGAGGATGAGCGATTCGGCGGCGGAGGTGGCGGCGAAGGCGATGGGGATGGCGCGCGCTCCCTGGCTATCGAGGAGGAGGGCGATGAGCGTCGCGCGGCCGGCGAGCTGGGCGAGGTTGGTGAAGAGGGGCGTGCGCGTATCGCGCTGGGCGATGAGGGCGCGGGTGAGGATCTCGGTGGCGATATAGAAGGGAAGGGTGCCCCATCTTCAGGGCGAGGAACAGTGCGGTGGCGAGGCTGCGCTCGGCGACGTAGTCGGCGCGCTTCAACAGCGCGGCGGTTTCGTCGATGGAGGCGGGCAGGGCGCCAGGTTTGTTTTTTGCGGTCAAAGCGGGCTCGCAGCAGAGAAATGTGGGGTGCGAAGATTATAAACCTTTGCGTTCGCCTGGTTACGCTCGGACGCGCTGAATGCCGCTGCTCGCATTCTCGCTTGCAGGGCGGCCGCGCGCACCGGTGTTGCGTTCGTGCAGCGCGCACC
>JANMTH010000616.1:0-3211 GCA_031390305.1 Thermoflexaceae bacterium | reverse complement strand
TCAGATTCCAGTCCGCCACCTCCGGCGCCCAGGCTTACGAGTACTGGCAGCTGATCGGCCTCCTTCGCGCCACCGACGCGGAGCTGGGCTGGTACCTCCTCCACCTCCGCGAACGGGTCCGGGTCATCCAGCAGCGCTGGGCGATGGTCGCCGTCTTCCACTGGGCGCTCCAGATGGAGTCCCTCTCTCTGTTCGCCGAGTTCGGGATGACGCCAAGGTCGGCGTCGATGGGAAAGGCGCACGATGGGCTGCTCGCCCTCCTGCGCCGCGGGCCGGTCCTCCCCTTCGGCGGCGAGCCACCCTTGGATGCCTCGCAGATGACGGAGATGGTCCGGAGGATCATGGAGTCGGTTGCCACGTTGGTTAGGCAGGCGTGGGCCGACCTCCTGGCCGTAGACGACACGCTCTCCCGGATCGCCGAGCGCTTCGACGGGGAGGAGCCGCTTCACCCGGAACTGCGTGAACTGCTCGACGACACGCGTGAGGCGCTGCAACAGATCCACGAAGAGTTGGCCCAGGAAGGTCTCACCCTCGAACTGCCGGCGGCCCCCGCCGAGCGGACCCTCGATGCCTTGCTGGCGATCATCGCGAAGGAAGCGAAGCGCTGGCCGCAACCCAACACGATCAGGCAATCGTGTCGTCACCGCAGACCCCGGGGACGTTCAGCTTCACCCTGCGAGTGACGGATTCGGCGGGGCCTCCGCGAGCCGCACGTTCACCGTAGCAATTAGTGCTCCCCGATTCGGTCATCGCGGAACGCAGTGCCCGCCATCCTGGGAGAGGGTGGTCTGGGCTGGTCGTTCGGAGCAAGGGAATCGGCCGGCCCCGGCGTCATGCGCTCCAATCGAGCAGCAACTCAGGGCCGCCCTCGGCAGGCTCAGTCATATCGAGACCGGTTACGCCCTTGATTTGCGCGCGGAACCAGACCGTGAACGCATCCGTTTCCGTCGCGAGGTCGCTGAAGGCTTTTTCGATGTCTCCTTCGAACCACACCAACATCAAAGCACCGGCGGCAGTCTCCTGGACGTTCCAGGTCTCTCGAGTTGTGCCCGCGCGCTTCTGCATGTCGTTGAACTCGGCTTTCCGGCTGCCAGCGAGAGCGCTGGCGAACGCCCGAGCAGCGTCAGCTTTCCCGGGAAGGATAGGAAACGCACCGTTAAACACGGCCATGACGGAACCTCTTCTAAAGTGAGATGCTGCGCAGTATAGCCCGCTCGGCGCCGGCCTGCCGGAGTTCGCTTTCCAACAGCGACACCGACCCTGCGATCTACGAGGCGGTTGGCGGCGGCGATGGGTTCTGGCTCGAAGGCGCCGAACGCCGCAACTACGACCGCACCCTCTACCCCTCGCCCCCCTCTTCGCGTACGAAGGCTTCGTAGAGGAAGTCACCGCCCTTTGCCAGGTGCCGGCGAATCGACTCTTGCAGACGGCCGACGTGCCAGCGGATGGCCTCGGGATCCGCTGGCCCCGTATCCTCCTTACCGGCCAGCTTGGCCAGGAGCGCGTCGATCTCCTCCAGGATGTCTCCGTGCTCGAGGCGCTGCCCTCTGGCGGCCCTGGCGAGTTCGGGGAGCCGCTTCACTGCTTCGTCGAGCGTCCCGCCTGGTGCTTCCGACACCTCGCGATGCCGGCGAAATGCCCCCTCAAGGGTCCGCAATCCCGCCGTCATCGTCGCCTGCCACCTGACGGTGTCGCCCGTCGGGGAGAGCAGCGCCTCTTCAACCGCTTCTCTGGCAGTCCGAAGTTGATCGTATCCACTGACACGAGGCCGGTCGCCCGGTTCCCCTGCGCCTGACGCCGTCTCGGTTGCCATTCTTGCCCTCTCGTGATGAGCCTGCTGTCTGCCTATGAGGCTCACGCCCAGCATCGACCCCGGCGTCGCATGAAGTGGCCAGCGTCACCTCGTTTCCGACGGCCCCGCCCGGGATGCCTCGTATCATAGAACGCTCAGCTCGGGGTCGCAGTCGGTGCCTCTTCCGATTCGAGTCTGGCCCGTTCCACGGGAGAAGTGTCTCCGGCACGCGGTCAGACATCACCGAGGGGGACAAGCGGCGCCCACTGTTGGTCAGGCGCCACCAGCGACCGGACCGCGGCCCAACGCCGGACTCGGTTCCGTAGTCCACCGCTCAACGGCACGGTTGGCGTCGGCGCTCATGGGGGCTCGGCAGCAATGGACTTCTCACCGAACTCCTGGGCGGCCGATCAGTAAAGCGCCCAGCCGACGAATGGCTCCTCCGGCTCAATCCGCATCGTCTGGGCAATCGCATCTGACATCTCGTAGAAGCCGAGGAGGAGGTTGAGGCCGACGAGGGCTGAGAGCGTCAGCTCCCTGAGCAGCTCCTCCGCGGCGGGGGTGTTGATGTCGTGGCAGCGGGCATCGACATACCGCAGTACGGTCCGCTCCCGTTCCGTGAAGCGCACGTGCTCAGATGACTGCCAGTGTTCGAGCGCCGCGACCTTCGCGTCAGGGATGTTCAGGCTTCGAGCGATTCGGACATGTTCGTGCCAGAGGTATTGGCCGCGTCGTATTTGGGCGAGGCGCAAGACGACGAGCTCGCGAAGCTGCGGCTCGATCCCGCAGTGCTGCCAGATCGCGCTCAGCATCTGCACATAGGCGTGGAGGAGATGGGGATTGTGCCCGAGGGTGCGGAAGATGTTCGCGACGCCATTGCGTTCGTCGAGTTGGTCCCAGAACTCCCGGAACGCTTCGGGCAGGTCGCCCCGTCTCACGTCGGGGAACGGGAGCGAGCCGATGTCGCTCTCGGTGAGGAATGCCGCTGAGCCCAGGGCCGCCTCGTTTGTCGTCGCGGCCGGCACGCCGCCGCCGATCACCGAGGGTCCAGGGCGGCTCTCGAAGGGTAATCCACCGGCCGGAGCGGGCGCGTCGCGGGGCCCATCTCCGCCGTCCCGATGGCTGCTCGGCGCTGCCATTGTTGGAGTAGCCAGGCGAGCGGCGACGGGCTCCGCCGCCGTCTCCGCGATCACGTGCCTCACCGGCAGTCCCGGGTGGTGCCGCCGGCACTGGGTAACGAGGTCGAGCTTCAGCCAGCGTGAAACACCGGGCGGGAACGTAGAGATAATGATCTCGTTGTAGTCCGCGTGTTCCCGCAATTCGTCTTCGATCGCCGCGAGGGGCTCACGAGCGCCGATCGAGTTACGCTTCACGTTCGCGCCCGCAGCGGGAAGCGAGGCGCGGGCGCCCGTCGCTCTG
>JANMTH010000611.1:0-7038 GCA_031390305.1 Thermoflexaceae bacterium | reverse complement strand
CGCGCGAGGCGGCGGCGCTCCAGGCCCTCAGCGGCGGCCGCTTCGAACTCGGCATCGGCGCGGGCCACGCCCGGCCCGAGTACGAATCCATCGGCCTCCCGTTCGAGCCGGCCGCGACCCGCGTGGCCCGGCTCGGCGAGTCCGTCTCGCTGATCAAGCGGCTCTTCGCCGGCGAGCCCGTCACCGCTCGTGGTGACCACTACACGATTTCCGCCCACCACCTCTACCCCCGCCCGCCGGTGCGCCCGCCGATCCTCATCGGCGGCAACGCCCGAAGTCTCCTTCGTTTGGCCGCGCGCGAGGCCGACATCGTTGGGTTCACCGGCCTCGGCCGGACACTGGCGGATGGCCAGCGTCACGAACCGGCCGGGTTCGCCGCCGCCCGCGTGGCCGAACGCCTGGCTCTCGTCCGCGAGGCCGCGGGCGAACGCTTCGCCGCGCTTGAGCTGAACGCGCTCGTTCAACTCGTGACGGTCACGGACGACCGGACGGCCACCGCCGAGGCGATCGCGAAGGGCGTGCCGCCGCTCACGCCCGGCGACGTCCTGGACTCACCCTTCCTCCTCGTTGGCACGGCGGAAGAGATGGCCGACGACCTCCGCGCCCGCCGCGAGCGGTTCGGCCTCAGCTACTTCTCCTTCTTCGCCCCGGCACTCGACGCTGCCGCCCGGGTCATCGCCCTCCTGCGGTAGGATGGCAGCCGCCATGCAACCCTCTGGATCGCTCTTCGGACCACTGCTTTCGACGATGCGCGAACGCCACGCCGACCTCGTGAACCTGCTTGCCGGGTTGCCGCAAGGCGCACTCGATTGGCGCCCGGCCATCGCCGCTGCTTCCCTGGCCGGGATCACCGGCCACATCCTCGTCGTCGAAGAGGCCGCTCTCCGCCTCACCGCTGGCGAAGCGATCCCCTGGCCCGGCGCGAACGGCGAGGGCATGGGCGATCGCCGCACCGAAGCCGAGCTCCTTGCTGGCCTGGCCGCGCTCGATGCCCTCGCCGCTCGCGTCTTCGCCGCCCTTACCCCGGTTCGACTCGCTACCGCGCAGCCGGGCGAGGAAAGGACGATCGGCGCGATGCTTGTCGAGGAGTTCGATCACTGCGCCATGCACTACGGCCAGGCCCAGCTCACCCGCCACCTTTGGGAGGCCGCCAACCCCTCGTGGGTTTCGCCCTACGTCCATTGGCGCTGATCCGCAGCGTACGCGGGCTTCACACCTTCCCTTTCGGCCTGTGGTACCGTGTTTCGTATGGCGAACGCCGTGAACGTCGTCCGGCCGCTTCTGCGCGGCTACCTCCACCTCGCCGTGGCGCTGCTCGCCCCCGTCGCCCTCGCCCTCCTCTTGCTCATCGCCGATTCGCCCAGCGCCTACGTTGGCGCGGCCATCTTCGGCGCCGCCCTGCTTCTCCTATTCTCCACGAGCGCCTCGTTCCACCTTGCCCCGTGGCCGGCGCGCGTGCGGCCCTTCGTCGGCCGGCTCGACCATTCGATGATTTTTGTCGCCATCGGCGGCATGTACACGCCGTTCTGCCTGCGGACGATGCCGCTCGCCTGGGGCATCCCTTTGCTCTCCGTGGTGTGGGGGCTCGCCGCGCTCGGGATCCTGATGAAGCTGACCTGGCGCAAACCACCCCGCTGGTTGAGCGTCGGCGCCTACCTCGCTCTCGGCTGGGTCGCGCTCGTGGCCGTTCAGCCGCTCGCCAACGGCTTGCCAACGCTCGCCCTCGCCCTGCTCGTGAGCGCCGGCGCACTCTTCTCCATCGGCGCCCTCTGCTACGGCGCGAAGCGGCCGAATCCCTTCCCCCGGTTCATCGGACACCACGAACTCTTCCACGCCTTCCAGACGAGCGCCACCGCCCTCGTCTACGTGATCGTCGCTGTCTACGTCCTCCCCGCGCCCTGAAAGGCGCAAGTGCGCGGCGTCGGCTCCCGGCTTCGGACGGCCCCCGCCCGGCCCACGCCACACCCAGGTAGCCGCGCCCCTCAGTGGGCGCGGGTTGTTCGAACCCTGCCCCGGCCCGCGCCCCAGCCGCACGGTAGCCGCGGCCCACCGGGGCCGCCTAACCCCGCACCCTGCCCCCCCCGCCCCCACCCGCACCGTACCGCGACCAAGCGGGAGCGGGCACGCCAGGCGGCGCGATGCCGTCCGACCCACGCCATACCCTCGGTAGCCGCGCCCCTCAGCGGGCGCGGGTTGTTCGAACCTGCCCGGCCCGCCGAACCCCGCCAACCAGTCTCGACATAACGAATCGGGCCAGCCTCCGCGGGCTCGGTCGTGCCGTCTCAAGCGGTTGCGCCCTCCGGCTGCTCCTGCGTCGCCTGCGCGGGGTCGAACTGGATAATCTGGCAGCAGTTACCGTCCACGTCGTAGAACGTCGAGATCACCCCGCCCCAGTACTCCGTGCCCTCCTTGCGCGTGAACGCCACGCCGGCCGCTTCCAGCCGCTCACGCTCCGCCTTCACGTCCTCCACCCAGAAGTCGATGAGGATGCGGCTCGGCTCTTTCGCTTTCCCGCGCGTCTGCGTGTGGCTGTCGATACCCAGCGTCGCTCCAGGCCCGAGATGGAAGCTGTGGTCGCCCATCTCCGGCTTGAGTTGGAGCCCGACGATGTCGCGGTAGAAGGCGACGAGCCGGTCCGGGTCCTCGCTCGTGATGTTGATGAAGCAATCGGTGACGTTCATGGTGCGACTCCCGCAACGGTGTCGGCTTCTCCGTCTGGGCCGCACAATCAGCCTACCTGACAGGAGAGGCCGCTCGCCATCGCGCGACTGCGGTCCCTCGGACCTCTGAATCGCGCCCTTCGCCCGCGGGAACAAACTCCCCGTCATCTACGTTGTAGAGGTCATGCACACTTCAGCGCCCCGTGCCCCCCGAGTTCTTCTCCTGCTCGCGCTTGCCGTCCTCGCGGCCAGTACCGCGCCAGCCTGCTCCGGCGGGGGTGACAGCGCACTCCTCCGCGCCGATGTCGCCCGCGCCGCGCCCTCGCCCGCCGATCTCGAAGCGGCCCGCGCTACCGCCAACAGCAACGCCGCCTTCGGCTGGGACCTCTACCGGCGGATAGCGGCCGAAGAGGGCAACGTCTTCGTTTCGCCCCACAGCATCTCCGTCGCCCTCGCCATGGTCTATGCGGGTGCGGCTGGCGATACCGCCGCCGAGATGGCGAAGACGCTGCGCTACGACGTCCCCCCGGCTCAGCTCCACGCCGCCTTCAACGCCCTCGCCCTCTCACTTGAGGAGGCGGACAAGGCCGCGAGCGGGAAGAAGGAGCCGTTCCGCCTCTCCGTCGTGAATTCGGCCTGGGCCCAGAAGGACCACCCTTTCCTCCAGCCCTACCTTGAAACGCTCGCCCGCGGCTACGGCGCTGGCATCCGCCTGGTGGACTACACGAAGGACGCCGAGGGTGCCCGCAAGACGATCAACGCATGGGTCAGCGACGAGACGGAGAAGCGGATCAAGGACCTGCTGCCACGTGGGTCACTCGATGACCTCACGCGCCTCGTCCTCGCCAACGCCGTCTACTTCAAGGCCGATTGGGAGCAGCCGTTCGACAAGGAGGAGACGCGGCCCGGCCCGTTCACCCGCCTCGATGGCAGCCCGGTCCAGGCCGACATGATGCACGAATCGGAACTCTCCGCCCGCTACGCCGAGGACGGCGACGTTCAGGCCCTCGAACTTCGCTACGCGGGCGGCCGCATGAGCATGCTCGTCCTCCTCCCACGGGCCGGGCGCTTCGCCGCCGCCGAACGGGCGATGGACGCCGATCGCGTCTCCCGGATCATCGCCATGCTCGCCCCGGCCACGGTCAACGTCACCCTTCCGAAGTTCGAATTCACGCGCGGCACGGACCTCCGTGCGACACTCCAGGCGATGGGCATGGTCTCTGCCTTCCAGCCGGACACCGCCGACTTTTCGGGCATGGATGGAACGCGCCAGCTCTACATCTCCGGGGTCTACCACAAGGCTTTCGTGCGCGTGGACGAGAAGGGTACCGAGGCCGCCGCCGCCACCGCTGCTGTCATCGGCACCACCAGCGCACCGGTCGGTGTCGTGCAATTTACGGCGGACCGTCCTTTCCTCTTCCTCATCCGCGATAACGAAACGGGCGCCACGCTCTTCCTCGGCCGTGTCGTCGACCCGGCCGCGAAGGAGTGAGGACGGTGCGCGGCGGCCGTGGATTCGTACCCGCGTGGGCCGTCCCGGTGGCCGCCGTAGCCGTCGCGCTCGCCATGACGGCCTGCTCCGGGGACCGGGCGCCGCGGCCAACTCCCAGCGCTTCGGTCGCTCCGCCGACCGCCAGCGCGCCGGTGAGTCCATCGACGACTCCGACTGCGACCGCGACCCCCGTCCCCGCGGCGCCGCGACTCCCGACGGTCCACCGCTACGCACGAGGCGAGACGATCCAGGAGGTGTACGGCCTCCTCCTCCTCGACCCCGTGACCGGTGGGGCCGAAGCCTGGCAGGGTGCGTTCATCGTCTCGCCGTCCGGCCGCTACCTGGCGGGCGAAGCCTCGCTCGTCGATCGCTCCACCGGAGAGATCCGCGCGCTCGTCTTCGAGGGCGCCCCGCTCAGGATCGCCAGCTTCTCCCCGGACGAGACGCGCTACGCCGCGGCAACCGATCGGCATGGCGGCGTCTTCGCCCTCGCCACCGGCGAACCGCTTCACCCGCCTATCGTTCGCGAACCGCCCCGCACCCCGGCGAACGCGGTGCTCTTCCAGGCGGCCTGGTCGCTCGATGGCACGCGCGTAGCGCTGAGCGGCATCTCGCTCTCCGGGTGGGTGCTGGTGATCGACGGCGAGGTGCGGCGACTTGATGATCGCCCCGGCCACCAGGCCCGCTGGTCCCGTGATGGCAGGCGCTTCGCCGTGGCCAACGCAGAGGGTCCGAGCGCCATCTACGACGTAGAATCGGCCACGCTCACCGTTCTTGCCGCCCCCGCGTTCAACCCCCGCTGGTCGCCCGATGGCCGCTACCTGGCCCTCGCGGCACCCGATAACTCCGACGCCCTGCGCATCTTCGAAGCGGCGACCGGCGCGGAAATTCTGCGCGTGACCGGCTTCCCGGTGTGCATCGGCGACTACTGGTACGCCGATGGCACCGTCGGAGCCTGGTTCGGGTACAACGCCTCGGTGACCGTGCCGGGTGGCGAAGTCTCGCGCCGGCCGGACCAATCTCGCCCGGATGCCTCGCAGCAGCCGCGCTATTTGCCGGGGTTCAATCCCGATGGACGGCTTGACCTGGTCGATGTAGGCAGTGACGCCGTGCTGTGGTCGGTGAACACGGGCCCCGGCGTCTTCGGGGCTTACTTCCTGCGGCGCGGGGATGGCCCACTGGACCAGTTTCCGCCGCTGGGCATCCTTCAGCTCGGCGCCCATGGACGTGGCTACTGCGACTCAGGTTCCCCGGCGCCGAGCGTGCAAAAGCCACCGTTCGACGGCTGAGGCGAAGAAGACGGACCACGTTCACCGCGAACAGGCGGCGCTGACCCGCAATTACCCCCAGCGCGGCTGCTCGCCGAGTTCGATCCCCAGCGCCGTCTTCCCCACAATCTCCGGGACGAGCAGTTCGTTCGCGGGGTGCAGAAGCCCGGCCCGCACGTCGCGCGTGAGCCGCTCCAGTTCGTTCGTCTTGAAGAGCCCCGAGCCGCCCGAAACCGTCATCGCCAGATCTATGATCTTCGAAGCGGCCTGCGTCGCACAGTGTTTGACCGAGACGAGGTGCGAAGGCCAGGCGGCCCCGTAGTCCACCCCGTTGGACCAGTCAGCGGCGATTTTCTCGACGTAGGCCAGGGCCTGGTTGTAGGCGATCGTCATCTCGGAAAGGCAGAACTGGACCTGCGGGTGGTACGACATGGGTCGCGTCAGGGCGAGCGAGGTCCGCTTCTGCGCGCTCTGTACGGAGAGGTCGATCGCGCGCTTTGCCAGCCCCAGATAAATGCTCGCGAACGTCGGCTCCACCCAGGCGAAAACGCCGAGCACGAAGAGGTCGGCCCCTCCCGCCGGGAGGACGCGGGCGATGTACTTGTCAGGCACCATCGCCCCTTCCAGGATCGTGTCATCGCTCTGTGTGGCCCGCATGCCCGAGGTGTCCCAGGTCTTCTCAATCCTGTAACCCTTCGTTTCACGCGGCATGAAGGCGTGCACGATCTGTGGGCCGCCAGCGGCCTCCGTATCCATACCGTGGAGCCCGAGCCGCGTCCATACCGGGCTGAGGCTGCCAAAGATCTTGTGCCCGCGATACTCGTAGCCACCATCCACCCGCTTCGCGGAGGTGGTGGAGAGGAACAGTGGCAGATCGACGCCACGCTCGCCATGCCCCGCCGCGAAGATCTCGCCGTCCGCGGCCTCCCTGAGCAGCCATTCGAGCGATGCGTCGCCCATCCTGCGCATGTCCGCCGCCATACCAGTCCAGTAGATGTGCATGTTCGTCGCCAGGGCCGTGGCTGGCGCCCGGTAGGCGATGCGCGCCTGCTCCTTGCACACTTCCGCGAGAGAAAGGCCCAGCCCGCCGAACTCTTTCGGGACGGCGGCCTTCAGGTACCCGGCTGCTTTTAGTTCGTCCCAGTCTTCCTGGAAGAAGCGGTTCTCACGGTCATAGGTGGCGGCCCTCGAACCAAATCGTTCGAGCATCTCCTCGCTTATCACTGAATCACTTGAGATTGACGTGGTCATCGTGTGGTCCTTTCGTCTGGCTGTTGTGAACGCGCCGGGGCGCGCACCCGTAATCTGGTAGTGCGCCGTACACGGATCCTCTGCCTGCGGCGGGAAATGTCAAGACTGTAATGTGTACTCGTCGAGGGCTTGCCCCCATCACCACGCCTGGCACATACTCCCGCCCGGAGGTGTCCCCATGCCATTCGCCAGCATCAACGGACAACGCATCTTCTTCGAGGACAGCGGCGGCGATGGCCCGCCCGTCATCCTCGCCCACGGCTTCCTCATGGATCATGAGATGTTCGCCCCACAGGTCGCGGCGCTGACGCCGGAATTCCGCGTCATCACCTGGGATGAACGCGGCTTCGGCGCCACGGAGTTCGAT
>JANMTH010000534.1:0-1510 GCA_031390305.1 Thermoflexaceae bacterium | reverse complement strand
ATCGAACTGGTCGTGATGCACCCAGTGGCCCGCTTTCTCCACGCGAACAGCGCGGTAATCGTGGAAGGGGCTGAGATCGAGGCCATCGGAGAAACGGCGTCCCCAGCTTTCTTCGCCCCAGATGATAAGGAGTGGGCAGCGGATCTGGTTCCAGAGGTCTCGGGCGTCTTCCATATTGAATTCGTAGGGTGAGCCGGCGTGGGTGAAGTTGTCGAACTTCCAGGTGAAGCCGCCGCCTTCGGCGGTACGCACACCTTCGACGGTGAGGTGATGGGCGAGGGCGGGGGAGAGGTGGGCGTTGGCCGCGACCATCCGTTCCGTTGCGTCGTCGATGCTGGGGTAGACGTGGAGCTGACGGGCTTCGAGGCGGCGCATGCTTTCGACCCAATCGCGCATGCGGACGTGGGCGGGCCTGCGTGGGCCGGTGGACCAACCGAGACCGCCGAGGCCTTCGATGGTGACGAGCCGAGCGACCTTTTCGGGGAAGGCGCCGGCGTACTGGAGGGTGACACCGCCGCCGAGCGAATGGCCGACGACGGTGTAGGGGGCGCGGCCAATGGCCTCGCCGAGGGCGTGGATATCGAGCGCGTAGTCGATGATCGAGTAGTCGCCGCCGAGGGACCATGCGGAATCGCCGTGGCCACGAAGGTCGGGGGCGTAGACGCTGTAGCGGTCGGTGAGGGCTTCGGCGACGCGATCCCAGGAGCGAGCGTGGTCGCGGGTGCCATGAATGAGGATGAGCGGTGGTTTTGCTTCATCGCCCCAGACGAGATAGTTGAGGTCGAGGCGCTGGGAGGAGTAGGAGCGGCGTTCTGGCTGCATGGAGGAGAGTGTACGGAACCGGCGTTCGCGAGGTGAAGTGTGTAGGGTATCTGCCGATAGGCTGTCAGTGCGGGTGTTCGAGAATGGACGTAGTGAAGGACGAGACGGGCGAAGCGGCTGGCCCTGGCATGGGCGCGAGCGCGGGGCGCTGGGAGGATGAGATCGGGACGATGCTCCTGGGCGCGGGCGTGCGCCCGGCGGAGGCGTGTGCGGCGCTGGCGCGGAGGCTGGGGACGAGCGGCGAGCGGGCGGGCGTCCTCGTGATCCTCCGCGATCCTGAGACGCTGCGGTTCGGGGCGGCTTCGTGGCCGGAAGGAGCGGCGGCGCCGGACTCGCGGACCCTCCGGCGATTCGTGACCTCGATTGGGGCGCGGGCCACTGGCGATCCGCTGACCGAATCCTGGGCGAGGACGTTGGCGATGGAGAGCGGGCGGACGGCGGTCTTCCCCGTGCGATATGGCGATGTGACGGCCGGCGCGCTGGTGATTTTGGGCGACATGGCCGCGCGAGAAACGCTCCCTGGGTATGAACGGACGGCGGCGAACCTTGGCTGGGAACTGGTGGGCGCCCGGGACCCGGCGAGCGCGGAACGGCCGGAGGGGCGGCGGCTGCTGCTGGCGGAGATCACGGCGCTGCTCAACCAGGAGGAGCGGGTCGAATCGATCCTGGCCCGGATCCTGGAGCTCAC
>JANMTH010000490.1:0-2540 GCA_031390305.1 Thermoflexaceae bacterium | reverse complement strand
GAGGTGCCGGAACTCTATCTGCATCTTGCCGGTCTTGACGTATTCGTTGATGAGGGTCGGCTCATCTTCGCCGGTGTAGGCGAGACAGAAGGGGCACTGGAAGTCCTCGAACTGGACGAGTTTGAGCGGAGCGTCGTCCCTGCCGACCTTGGCGCCGTTGACCATATCGAAGGGGAATTCGGCCTTGCCCGTGGAGATCTGGTCGGCGAGGCTGCCGCCGTCGTCGCTGTTTTGGTTGGCGAGGAGGATGCTGAGGACGACGGCGAGGCCGATGATGAGGGCCGTGACGACGAGGAGAAAGGGACGGGAGAGGATGGCGCTGACGCCACCGCCGCCGGACTTCCGGGGCCCGCCGGGGCGACCGGGGCCGCCGGAGGAGCGCGGGGGCCGCGATGGGCCCTGGGCGCGTTGCTGGCGGGTCGTGCGCATCTGTTCGCGGCGTGCCTGGCGGTTGGACATAGGTGGCGTGTTCCTGATGCGAAGATTGGGCGGACGGCCGCTGCCGAAGCGCGGTTCGCGATCGGAGAATATCACCGCCCCGGATTAGGGACAGGAAGGGCAGGGAAAGGACGGGGCTCACCCTGGTCCCTCCCGGGCATCTTGCCCTCACCCCCGGCCCCTCTCCCAGTGCGCTGGGCGAGGGGAGTGGCACGGCCAGGGGACCGCGCTCGATCATCGTGGCCTTTCTCTAGCACTTGAGTAGGTTGGCGTTGGTTGCCGGGCACCTTGCCCTCACCCCCGACCCCTCTCCCAGTGCGCTGGGCGAGGGGAGTGGCACGGCCAGGGGACCGCGCTCAATCATCGTGGCCTTTCTCTCGTTAGTTACTCTAGCCGGCGGCCTGGCGCCTGAGCGGGGTGGAACTTGCTTTGCGCGTCACCTGCGCTTTTTCGCCGAACACGGTGTGGAGGCGGTCGAGGACCGCGTCCACATCTTCGGCCGGGCAAGAGACGAGGGCCTGGAGGTTGCCCTCGCCGTCTTCGCCGATCTGGTCGTAGCCGCGCAGGAAGCGGCGGAGCATGAAAGCGGCCCTGCCGGGCTCTTCGCCGGGCGCGGGGCGGACGGCGAGGAGGTGCTCCTGTGTAACGCCGTCGCGCGTCACCGGGTCGCCGAGAAGTGGCAGCCCGGTGCGGTTGCCGCGTGCCGGGTTCACCGGGGAGGGGCGAGTGAGGCGCTCCATCGCGCCAACGATCTGCTGGGGCGTAAGCGGCGAAGAGAGGAGTTCGAGGGCGCCGAGGCGAAGCGCGGCGCGGGCGTCTTCCATGCAGTCAGCGCGTCCGATAATGGCCACTCGCGCTCGCAAACGCGGGTCCACCCGGGCGAGGAAGGCCGACGCGCGGTCGCGTCGGCCGGCGCAGATGAAGACGATCTTGTCTGAATGGAGTGGCAGCAGCGGTCCGTCGTTGAGGCTGAGCGGGTGGTGGTTCCGGCCGATGGCGGCGACCGTCTGCCTGAGGATGAACTCGTCGCGTTGGAGAAGGGCGACGGAGGCGGTATCGCAGGCGACTGAGGTTCGCCACCCGCCCATCTCACCTTCTTCGCGGCGAAAGCCTGTGCCCTTCACGGCGGAAGGATCTCGAAGGGTCACTCTCCACCAGGCGTAGCAGAAGCGGCAGATGCGCTGCTGACGGATCTCGCCGACGTGGCGGAAGCGGCCTCCCCGCCCAGTGGTCCGGCCGGTCGGGATGAGGTCGATGATGTAGGCTTCGCCGAGGAACTGGGCCCAGCAGTAGTTGCAGTGGTCGTCGCTCAACGTCGTCATATCGCCCGAATACGAGAACCCGAGGCGTCCGTTGGGGTCCCCATTCCCAGCGCCCGCCACACGCGCCGTGTCCTCGACCCAGACCAGGCAGGAACCGCAGATACAGACAGTGGCGAGTTCAGCGACGGTCCGCCATGCTCCTTCCGCTCCAGTGACTTCCTTCCTGAAGTTGAGATTCGCGGCTAGCTGGCGAGAACCACAGAAGTGGCATGTGGCGGGCGAATCCAACGGTATCCTCCGATTGCGAAAGCGCAGATGGGCTCTCCGGGCACGAACCCTTCTGCCAGATAATCGGCTTCCGCAGCCTGATGCCCACCCTCGGACCAGGCAATCTTCCCTCTACGAGAAGGTCTCGATAGCTCTGATAGAGTCCATACCGGTTTCGCCGACTGGTGGCGGTACACTCGGGAGGATGGCACGAGCGCCCCAACGACTCTGCGTGTACGGTCCTTCCGGCTCGGGGAAGAGCACCGTTTCACGGGCGATCGGCCAGCGGTTGGGCCTGCCGGTGGTGGAACTGGACGCGATCTTTCACTCACGACCGGAATGGGACGACCTGACGACGGCGGAGTTCCGGAGGGCTGTCTCGGCAGTGCTGACGGAGCACCCCGACGGCTGGGTGATCGAGGGCAATTACGGGCCGGTGCGCGACCTTATCCTGTCGGCGGCGGATACGGTCGTGTGGCTGCGACTGCCCTGGCGGGTGGTGTATCCGCGCCTGGTGCGGCGGACGTTGAGGCGAAGCCGCTCGGGCGAGCTGCTCTGGGGCGTGAACCGTGA
>JANMTH010000449.1:0-5140 GCA_031390305.1 Thermoflexaceae bacterium | reverse complement strand
CCGCCGGCGCAGAAGGCGCGGCCGGCGCCAGTGATCGCGAGGCAACGGACGGCGCCGTCGTCTTCGCATTCGCGCAGATAATTTGCGAGCATCGGCATGAGGTCGCCGCCCATGGAGTTCAGGCGCTCGGGCCGGTTCAAGGTAATGAGCGCGACACCATCGGCGCGCTTCTCGATCAGACAGTCAGACATGAGGGACCTGCTATTCTGGATTTTGGATTGCCGATTCTAGATTGGCGGGCGGCCAGCTGTCGCACCAATCGAAACCGTGATGGAAACGCAAAGGGGCAAAGGAACAAGGGCCGATCCTGGATTGCCGGCGCCCGGCGGGGCAACCGTGCTTCGGGCCACCGGCCCTGGAAACGCAAAGGGGCAAAGAGACGGAGGCGGGTTCAGAATGGTTGCCTTCAAGACGCCCTTTGTTCCTTTGCCCCTTTGCGTTTCCATCACGGTTTCGATTGGTGCGACAGCTGGCCGCCCGCCAATCTAGAATCGGCAATCCAAAATCCAAAATGGCAGGTCCCTCATGTCTGACTGTCTGATCGAGAAGCGCGCCGATGGTGTCGCGCTCATTACCTTGAACCGGCCCGAGCGCCTGAACTCCATGGGCGGCGACCTCATGCCGATGCTCGCGAATTATCTGCGCGAATGCGAAGACGACGGCGCCGTCCGTTGCGTCGCGATCACCGGCGCCGGCCGCGCCTTCTGCGCCGGCGGCGATGTCGGCAACATGCAGAAGCGCAACGAAGGCCAGGCGGTCGCGAACGAGGCCCCGGGCGGCACGAGCGTCATGGCCACGCTCGAGCGCCAGGTGCGCGATCTCCGCCGCGGCCAGGAGAGCGTCGCCCTCAAACTCCACACCATGTCCAAGCCCACCGTAGCGCTCGTGAACGGGCACGCGGCCGGCGCGGGCATGAGCATCGCCCTCGCCTGCGATATCCGCCTCTGCTCAGAAAACGCGAAGTTCGGCACCGCCTTCCGGAACGTCGGCCTCAGCGGCGACTACGGCGGCAGCTACTTCCTCCAGCGCCTTATCGGCGCCGGCCGCGCCCGCGAACTCTATTTCACGGCCGAGATCCTCGATGCGCGCCGAGCGTTCGAACTCGGTATCGCCAACCGCGTGTACGCGGGCGAGGGCTGGATCGATGAGGCGCTCGCGTTTTGCGCTACCGTGGCGAACGGTCCCACCGCCTCGTTTGGGCGGATGAAAGCGAACCTCAACCTGGCCGAGACGGGCAGCCTCCAGGCTGTCCTCGAACAGGAAGCGCTGAACATGCGGATCAGCGGCATGAGCGCCGACAGCCGCGAAGCCGTGAAGGCCTTCCTCGAAAAGCGGCCGCCCAACTTTATCGGCGAATAGCGGTGGCCGCGGCGGCACGAGCGGGCTGGGCCTCATCGGCGGCTGGCTCTTGCTGCCTGCGATACCGCTCCAGCCGCCTCGCCCGGTACACCAGCGCGGCCGCTATCCCCGCCGCGCACACCGCCGCCTCGATCAGGAGCGCTTCCGCCACCCCCGCGTGCTCGGCGATGAAGCCCGTGAGGTAGCCGCCAACCGGTGTCGTTCCCGCCATGAAGAGGAAGAAGATGCTCATGATCCGGCCCCGCAGTTCGTCCGGCACGGCCAGTTGCAGCCCCGTATTTACCGTCGTCGAAAACGTCAGCGAGCAGACTCCGAACAGCACCAGGATCCCCGCCGTCAGTTCATACGACCGCGAAAGGGCGAGCGCCGCAAGCAAGACGACGAAGCCCGAGGCTGCCGCCAGGTGGACCCTCTCAGAGGCCCGGCCGGCGGCGGCGATGCTCAACGCCGCGATCAACGCGCCCGCCCCCAGGAACGACGTCAGCAGTCCGAACCGCTCCGGCCCGGCCTCCAGGAGGAACTCCGCGACGAGTGGGATGATCACCATGAAGTTGAAGCCGAACATCCCGATTGGCAGGAGGATGATGAAGAGAAAGAGCACGGGCGGCGTTCGCAGGGCGTAGGCGAAGCCCTCACCGATCTGGGCGAACACGTTGCCAGTGGCGCGCACCCTGTTCTGGGCCCCGCGGAAATCGGCCGGGTGCATCGCCATGTACGCCAGAAGTACCGCGACGAAGCTTCCCGCGTTGATGAAGAAGGTCGCCGACATGCCCACGAGCGCGATCGCCACCCCACCGATCGCCGGACCGAGGACCCGCGCGAGGTTGAAGACCGTCGAATTCAGAGCCACCGCGTTCACCAACTGTTCGCGGCCCACCAGCTCCATCGCGAACGACTGGCGCACCGGCCCATCGAGCGCGTTCACCGTGCCCAGGCAGAACGCCATGACGTAGACGTGCCAGAGCTCGACGTTTCCCGTGACCACGAGGAGGCCGAGGACGAGCGCCTGGAGCATCGCCGCCGTGTTCGTCACCATCAACAACGGCCGCCGTGGCAGCCGATCGGCGAACACCCCGCCGAAGAGTGTGAACAGCGTGATCGGAAGGAACTGAAGCGTGATCACCGTCCCCAGCGCCAGCGGCGACCCCGTCAGCCGGAGCACGAGCCACGCCTGGCCCGTGCTCTGCGTCCACGTTCCCACCAGCGAGATCAGCTGCCCGCAGAAGTAGAGCCGGTAGTTGTAGATCGTCAGCGAACCAAACTGCCGGCGGATGATGGCGCGGAGGCGATTCACCGCGCCAGTATACCCTGACGCGAACGTTAACGTTACCTGGGGCTAACGGCGTCGGATCAAGTTCGGTGGGCGGGGTTAAACGCAAAGGTTCAAAGAGCGCCAAGGGACATGGGGAAACGGCCTGGGCTCAAGTTCGGTGGGCGGGGTTCAACGCAAAGGTTCGAAGAGCGCCAAGAGGTGGAGGAGTTGGAATTGTTCGCGGTCTACTCGACGGTTGCAGCGCGGCGGAGGAGGACGCCGACGCGGGGGATGGGCGGCAGGAGGAAGGGGCCGAGGTTCACGAGGTCGATAGCGTCGAACCCGCACTCCGTGAACAGTGCGGCCAGCCGGCCCCACCCCCGCAGGTCCACCTCTGCCCGCCCCGGGGAAAGCAGCCGCCGGTGCAGCGCGTTCAGCCGCTCGCTCTTTACCGGCGCGATCTCCAGCATCAGCGCCGCCCCGCCAGGAGCGAGGATCCGGGAGATCTCCTCGGCGAAGCCGTGAACGACATCATCATCGAACCGGCTGACGAAGGAGAAGCACGTGACCGCGTCGAACGACGCATCGCGCAACGGCAGCTGTTCCGGCCAGACGATCGCGTCGACCGGCCCGCGCGTAGCCGTGATGTCGAGGCAATACGGCGGTTCGCGCAGTCCGGCGCGCCGTGCCACCAGGTGGGCGTACGGTGCCGTGCCGGCGCCGATATCCAGGTAACGCTTGCCCGGACCGAGCTCCAGGAGGTCGATCACCCGGCCCACGCGGGGCGTCTTCAGCGCCAGGACGGACTGACTCTCGACGATCGCCGCCCAGCGCGTCTTCGCCCATGCCCGCCGCGTGGCGATCGCGGATCTCCTCCGCCGCATCACAGGGCGTAGCTCAGGCGGATTCGGACGCCCGCCGCGGCCGCCCGGTCGAGCGGCCCGAGGAGTGCCTCCGCGTCGTCGCGAAGCCCCTCCGCGCCCGCCCGGCGGACGAGCGTCGCGCACGCCGCGTCGCTCGCCAGCGCCGCGCCAAGGCCACGAAGCGAAGCGGCCACGGGCCCCGGCTCTTGCCAGGCGAGGTCGAGCTTCGCCCGGTCCTCCGCATCCTCCGGCCCCGCCTCGTAGAACGTCGTCAGCGGCCCGAGGCGGACGCCAAGGCTCTCGTGCAGGCGGTCGGCGAGGGCGATAAGCGGGTGCTGTGCGCCGAACCCTCGCGAAACCGCGAACGACATGAACGAGACCAGCGCGTGGCCGCCGCCCGGCGGTTCAAAGCACGGTGACCCGTCGTCGGCTTCAAGGAAGAGGCGCATGGAGCGAGAGTAGCCAGCGCCCGCCTAAGGCTATAGTCGCCCGCTCCATGCCCCCCAACGCCGTCTCTTCAGGAGCGGGAGGCCCCGCTATTCCCTCGCCGATCACGATCCTGACCGGCCGTCCCGAGGCGGCACGACCACTGGGCGCCGCAACGATCCGCCGGCGCTGTTCGACCCGTTCCGCGGATGTAGTTCCCATTTGGGAATGTGAATGTTGAGAGTCCAAATATATTTTACAGAGCGGTAACCCACAGCCTCCTCGCAATGTGGTACAAAGACAGCGCCGAATCCATCGCAAGGTGGAACGGGGGAACCAACTCATGGGGTGAATCTCCGCGCAAGCGGAGTAGGCGAGCTCCCACGCCGAACCCGTCAGCTAACCCCGTAGGCGAAAGGGAGAGGTGAGGCAGCCGCCATGGTCTGCCAGCACGCCTCTCAAGCAATGGATGCGACAAAGCGCGGCGCCGACGCCGCAGTTTCGAGCACCCACAACCAGGAGGCGATTTCCATGATCGAACGCCTGAAGGACGCCTGGCGTGGCCTCACCACCGCCGCGCCAGTCCCGGCATACATCCTCGTCCGCGCCGACAGTGCGCGAACATGCCCGGAATGTGGGAGCGGCTATGCCGTCCGCGACCGCTATTGCCCGGGCTGCTACGTAGCCGTTCCAGAGTGGAGGTTCGGCTAGCTACAGGGTTTCCCTCCCTCCCGTGTGCCGTGCCCGCGGCACACGCCAGAAAGGCCGCCGATTTCGGTGGCCTTTTCTGGTTCTCGGACGCGCATCACCGCCGCACGACCTCCCATCAACCCCGGCCTCCGGTAGTTGCGGCCCACAGCGGCCTCGGACTCGCTTACCATCCCCAACCGCCGCCACCGCGCCTCCCCCCACCAACCGCCGCTCCCCCTCGCCCGCGACGCAGGAGTCGGGAGAGGGGGCCGGGGGGTGAGGGCTCCACGCCCGACACCAATCGCCGCCGCTCCCCGCGACGCCACCCCAACCGAGCCCCGACCGCAAGGGAGGGGGTACTCAGACCACGAACCTCGCTGGCGCGTCGCCCCACGCCCAGGGGCCAGGTGAGGTCCCCACGCCCACCGCCGTACGACCCTCCATCACTCCCCGGTCCCCGGTAGTCGCGGCCCACAGCGGCCGCGGACCCGCTTACCATCCCCAACCGCCGCCATCCGCGCCTCCCCCCACCAACCGCCGCCATCCGCGC
>JANMTH010000412.1:0-4060 GCA_031390305.1 Thermoflexaceae bacterium | reverse complement strand
TCCGTCTTCCAGAAGTCGGCCTTCCAGCCGTGGTCTTCGCTCCAGACGAATGGGGTGGCGACCGTCGTCCGGGGGAAGGCCGCCCGTTCCAGCATCGTCAGAGCGATCTCGAGGATCGTGCGCTGCGATTCCGGGTCGTTGGGGCGGCCGCAGGAGTTACCGAGAGGGAAGTCGCTCCACGTGAACCGCGGGACGCCGCAATGCTCGACGAGGTCCTTGGCGCAACCCATCACGACGGTCGGGATGCCCGCTGCTTCGAGGTGGCGGGCCGTCAAACTGACGGTCTGGTGGCAGACCGGTCAGGTGGCGACAAGGATGGCGGCATCGACGCCGTCCTCCCGCATCAGGCGGAGGACCTCCGGCGCGTCCCGTTCGTTGGTCTGGCGCTGGCTCCGCGTCGTCTCGATGCCGTAGAAGCGCGCGGCGATGCTCCCGATCCTTCCGGCCGCTTCCGCTTCGCGCAGGCGCTTGAGCGGGAAGTAGCTGTCCTGGTCTTCGGCCGTGGTGTGGGCGCGGTCGTAGCCGATGTGGGAGATGCGGAGGTCCGGCGGCGCGTCCGAAGGCAAGGTGTAGACGTGGCGAAACTTCGCCTCGGCGTTGTAGGGGGCGTGTGGGCCCTGGTCGCCGAATTCCGGCCGGTATGGCGCGGCCGAGGTCACGATCCCGATCCGGCATTCGCTCAAGGGCCTGGCCAGCGAGGCGAACGGAGCCTCGGTATGGTGGGCCCAGCGGTACGGTTCTTCATAGCCCAGCGACGTGTAGTACGCACCAGAACGGGTGATGTAGGAGATCGGAGCAACCTCGGTGGAGGGGACGGGCAGGCGTTCGGACATGCGGCCAACCTTTCATCGACAGTATATCCGCGCGGGTGAGGGCGGCGGGAATTGAGGGCTCGGGAATCCGCTAGACTCGGGGTCATGGTGGCTCGAGTGTTTCCCCTCCGTGCTCGTAACCGAGGAGCAGCTCGCCGCGGCGATTGCGGTCGTCACCGGCGTCTGCGAGCGCTACGGCGTCACCCCATCGATCTCTGTTGGGCCCTACAGCGATCCTGATGCGGGCGAAGGCCCGATCACGATGATTTGGGCCGAGCTGCCCGCCCCTCCCACGCTCCCGATGTACGAGATGGCATGGGAGCTTGCGGAGGCGCTGAGGCTGGCACATCTTTCCGCTCCTGACCTCCCGCTCCGGGGGCACCTCGTCGCGGCATGGTGACGCCCGGGGAACTACTGGCGGCGGCGATCGAAATGAGCGGCGGCAGCCTGTGGGGTGGCGGGCACGACGGTCACCACACAGGCATCCACGTGATGGCGACGCCGGTACACGAACCGTACGCGGGGAGTACGTCGCGGCCGTCGCGGAGAGCATCGCGGCCGTGCGCGGTGGCGCCGGGAGCGATGGGACGGGCGCGCGGTACAATTGATCGTTGACCGCGTTGCGAGGGTTCGCCATCCTCGCTACAGTTTGGCCAGCTGGCCAGTGCGCGCGGACACAACCGCCGGACTGGCAATTCCGTGGAATTCAGGAGGTGCGAAGTGCGCAAAAAGGTCCACCCGCTCAGCGGCGCCGTCTACGAAGACATGGGCGGCGGCAAGGTTCGCGTCGATAAGGCCGGGAAGGTCGGCATCTTCAAGACAACGGGCGAGTACCTCGAAGGCGAACTCACCTTCGCCGATCTCCACATGCTCGTCTGGGTTGGAGGCCGGGAACTCCCGACTGGCATGAACGTGAACCAACGGCTGATGCCGCTCGGCCGCGAAATCATCCACGACTAAAGCGTGCAAAGGAAGGAACACTGATGGCAACCGCAACGATCGGCGATCAGGGCCGGGTGACGCCGCGGGGCGCGCGCTCGGCCGGCATCCTCTACCAGCAGCTCCTGGATGGCGACACCCGCCCCGTGCCCGATGTGCTTCGGCTGGAAAGCCCGATCGCGCCCGGCGTCACACGTGTCCCCGCCGAGCGGTACTTCAGCAAGGCCTTCCACGACCTCGAAGTCGAGAAGGTCTGGAAGCGTGTCTGGCAGATGGCCTGCCGCGAAGAGGACATCCCCGAGGTCGGCGATTACCACGTGTACGATATCGCCCACCTCAGCTTCCTTGTCGTGCGGACATCGGAGACGGAGATCAAGGCCTACCACAACGCCTGTCTTCACCGCGGCCGCCAGCTCCGGGAGTGGGACGGCAAGCGCGCCGAAGAGTTCCGCTGCCCGTTCCACGGCTGGGCCTGGAACATCAATGGTTCTCTGAAGGACGTGACCTGCCCGTGGGACTTCCCGGATGTGAAGAACGAGGAGTACCACCTTCCAGAGGCGAAGGTCGGCACGTGGGCCGGCTTCGTCTTCATCAACCCGGATGAGCATGCTGGCTCGTTGGAAGACTTCCTCGGAGACCTGCCGAAGCAGTTCGACCGCTGGGAGCTGCAGAACCGGTACAAGCAGGCGCACGTCGCGAAGATCCTCCGCTGCAACTGGAAGGTGGCACAGGAGGCCTTCATGGAGGCCTACCACGTGGTCGCCACCCACCCACAGATCCTCCGGAACCTCGGCGATTCAAACTCGCAGTACGACGTGTTTGGCAACTACAGCCGGGCGATCACGCCGGGCGCGACCCCCAGCCCCCACCTGAAACAGAAGCCGACGGAGCAGGAGATGGTGGACAGCTCGCTCGACCTCCAGGCGGGCGAAGCCTCTATCGCCGCCGTGCCCGAGGGGATGTCGGCGCGGACCTTCCTCGCCTCAATGAGCCGCGAGGGGATGCGGCCGCAGATGGGCGACTGGATCGACAGGTTCTGCGATTCGGAGTTCAACGAGGCGTTCTACTACACGCTCTTCCCGAACCTCCATCCGTGGGGCGGGTTCAACCGCATCACCTACCGCTTCCGCCCCTATGGCGACGACCCGGACATGGCGATCATGGAGTGCATGTTCCTCGCGCCATGGCCGGAAGGTGAGCCGCGGCCACCGGCGGCGCCGGTCCACTGGCTAGGCGCGGATGACGACTGGACGGAGGCGCCAGAACTCGGGATGCTGGCCCGCGTCTTCAACCAGGATGTCTACAACATCCCGAAGGTGCAGATCGGCCTGAAGGCCCTGAAGCGGCCGGAGGTAGTCTTCGCGAGCTATGGCGAGACGAAGATCCGGCACTTCCATGGGCTCCTCGAGAACTGGATCGCGGCCGAATAGCGGCTGTCCGGTCTACCAGCGGAACCCGAATTGCGCGCCCACCGGGCGCGCCGTTCCCGCATGATGGAAGCGATGAGCAGACTCACGGACCGGCTGGAAGCGATCCGCCGGGAAGGCGCGGCCCCGCCTGAACTCGCCGCTCTCGCCCTCAGCCTGCTGGGCGACCGGGAGGCCACGGACACCGACCTCGCCGCGCCCGCCGCCGTCATCGTCGAGGCGCGCGACGCCTATGCTCGCCTGGAGGCGGAATGCCGCACGTCCTTTTCACATTATCCCGCCGTCCGCGGCGCTGGCTTCCATTCCGGCGATTCCGACCCGCGTTCGTTCGCCATCTACTCGACGTTTCCCCAGGTGCGGAAGGCAGGGATGTACACGCCGGACGACCTCCGCGAGCTGTTGGCGGCGGGCACCGTGACGGAGAGGTGGGTGGCGGCGGAGTCGCTCCGGCTCGCCGCCTTTCTCGTCGTCCTCCGGGGCCTGATCGACGAGGTGGATAGGCGGCGGCTCACGCTCCCTGGCTACCGCGAGGCGATCGCCGCGACCGTTCGGCAGCTTGGAGGGGCGGTGGTCGCTTCGACCTGATCCCTCGCGGCTAGCGGTCGAGGGCGGCGAAGAGCGCGTCGAGGTCGATGCTGACGCCGGCGATGGCGTGGAGTTCGACCGTGCCCGCCGTCCAACGCTGCTCGGCGTACGTACCATCGGGCTGGCGCCGCCAGGCGGTCAGGGTGCGCTCGTAAGGGTGGATGCGCCAGATCTCGAAGTCGCCGCGGCGCTGATACTCTGGGAGCTTCTCGTCGACATCGTAGTCGCCGCTCGAACGGGACCAGACCTCGACGACGAGGGGCAGCGGTTCGGAGTAGCTTTCGAGGTCGTGCGGCC
>JANMTH010000409.1:0-4747 GCA_031390305.1 Thermoflexaceae bacterium | reverse complement strand
CCGAGGTAGACGAGCGGCAGGAGGGCCCCACCGCGTCGCTCCTTGAGCGCGCGAAGCTCCTCGAGCCCCTTAAGGTCCGGCAGATCGTGGCCGATGACGACCAGCGACACGGGCACCTCTCGCGCCTTCTCGAGCCCTTCGGCCCCCGTCGCCGCCATCTCCGTTCGGAACCCGGCGCGCGTCAGCGCACGGCGCAACAGATCGCGCAGGGCCGCGTCGGGGTGCACGACCAGGGCCGCCGCCTCCATCCCCTTCGGCACGGCGAAGGCCCGCTGCTCCAGCGTGAGCGCGGTCGCGAGGCGCTGCTCCCGCACGCCGTGCATGACCGGTAGCACGAGGCTGAACGTCGAGCCCCGCCCGACCTCGCTCCGAACCGTCACCATCCCGTTGAGGCGTTCGATGTTCGTGCGGACGATGTCCATCCCCACGCCCCGTCCTGAGACATCCGAAAGCGTCTTCGCCGTGGATAGGCCCGGGAAGAAGATGTACTGCAACACGGCATCGTCGCTCGCCGTCTCCGCCGCCTCCCGCGAAACGAGACCGCGCTCGATCGCCTTCCGGCGGAGCGCCTCGCAATCGATCCCCTTCCCGTCGTCACTCACGGAAAGGTAGATGTAGGCCTCCTGGTTCCAGGCCGTCACGCTCACGGTCCCCACTTCGGGCTTGCCCGCCGCCAGGCGCTCCTCCGGCGACTCGATCCCGTGGTCCACGGCGTTCCGCAGAATGTGCACCAGCGGGTCAGAGATCTCTTCGATCACCGAGCGGTCGAGTTCCGTCTCTTCGCCCGCCGTCGTCAGCTCCACCTTCTTGCCGCACTTCGATGCGACATCGCGCACCAGCCGCGGGAGCCGCGTGAGGACGGAACGGACGGGCAGCATCCGGCTCCGCATGATCTCCTCTTGCAGGTCGTCCGTCACCCGCGCCAGATGCGCCGTCGTCTCCTCGAAGTTCTGCGTCAATTCGGCGAGGTTCGCCGTCTTCAGGAAAGGAGCCAGATGCTCCCGAATCTGCTGAAGGCGGGTCCGGTCGATGACGAGCTCACCGACCAGGTTCATCAGCCCGTCCAGCCGCTCGACGTCGATCCGCACGGATTGCGCGGCCTTCTTGGGCGGCGCCTGGGGCGAGTCGCCAGCGTGGTCCCGCTCAACGATCTGGAGGTTCGGCCGGCCGCCCGCCGATTGAGCCGACGCCGGCCGCGGCGCCGCCAGCGATTCCGCCGTCAGCTGCTCAACCCGTAACGTCTCGATGTCCGAGACCGTAGCCAGGCCGGCCTGGATAGCGTCCTCGCCGGAGAGGGTCGCGAGGACAGCCTCGAACGTGAACTCGCCCGCTCCCGCTTCGATGATCGACCGTTCAGGCCGCGTCATCGTGACGGTGCCCAGGCCGTCGAGCTCCTGCAGCGCCTGGTAGCAACGAATCCCGGGAAGGGGGCTATCGGCCTGGAGACCGATCACGATCCGGAAGATACCTCGATGGCTCTCAAGGAATCCGAGCGTCACTCGCGTCTCCTCGTCAGTGAGCTCTGTTTCCTCCTCCGCCACCGCTACAGCCGTGCCGGCCGCTTCCACCTGCGCCTCGCCAGCCGCGATGGCCCGAAGCTCCGTCTGGATAGCTTCGATCTCGACCCCCGAATCCACGCCCGTCCGGACCTCATCCGAGAGGATCCGGATGCTGTCGAGGGCCACGAGCAAGCGGTCCACAACGAAGGACGTCGGCGTCAATCCGCCCTGGCGAACGACATCGAGCACGCTCTCCATCGCATGCGTAAGCCCCGCCATCTTCTTGTGGCCGATAGTAGCCGACGAGCCCTTGAGCGTATGCGCCGCCCGGAAGATCCGCTGGACGAGGTCTGGGTCCGATGTCCCCTCGAGCTGCACCAGAGAGGTGTCGAGCAGTTCGAGCTGCTCGTCCGCCTCTTCGGTGAAGAGCTTCATGTCGTCGTCGTCAAGATCGAAGCGTACAGGCTCGCCTTTGGCCATTACCGATCACCCCGCAAAACAGATTTGGTACGTTGTTGGGCTGCGCTCCGCCGGTCAGGCGGCTTCTTGCAGCTCGATCGCGTGTTCGGCGCCCGCCGCGCCGGGAAGGACGCCCGCGAGATCCATAAGCGAGATGAGCCGGTCCTCTACCTTCGCGATACCGCGGAGGAACGCCGTTGTTGATCCGCCAACGATCCCGTTCGTCGATTCGACCTGGGCCCCGGGGATGCGCACCACTTCCGAGACGGCATCGACGATCAGGCCGAATACACCGCTCAAGGTCGTCACCACGACGATCCTCGTTTCCGAAGTGTGGTCCCCGGCGGGAAGGCTACAGCGGCGGCGCAGGTCGATAACCGGAACGACGCGGCCGCGAAGATTCGTGATCCCCTCAAGCCACGGTTCCGAACCAGGGATCGCCGTGATGCTCTGCATCCGCACGATCTCCTGGACGGTGTGGATCTCGACAGCGTAGAACTCCGTCGAGAGCCGGAACACGACGACGTGCTCTTCGTTGGCCGCGCGGCCCGTGGCGTCCGTTGTTGAATCTGGCCTGGAAGCCATGTGTTCCTCCTGTAGGTTCATCCCCGTTTCCGGGCGAATCGAACCTCGTCCCACGCTACCGGAAGGCAACGGCGCCCGGCATTCGGGAGTACCCCCGCCATCCCGGCTATCGTTCCCGATGGGAAGTATCCCTAGGACACACACGCGCCGGGGGTCGGGAAGATGCCAATAGTGACGAAGCGATAGCCCACATAAGGTAAGGGCGAGGCGAAGACCATGGCCGAAAGTTCTGTCCTTAGCCAGCGCGAGATAGACGCGCTCATGAACGGCGACTCCGCCAGCGAGAAGCCGTCGGCGCCCGTCCCCGCGGCCGCCGCTGCCCGCAAGGATTCTGGCCATCGAATTAAGCTGTACGACTTCCGCCATCCCGAGAAGCTCTCGAAGGAGCAGCTCCGTGGCCTCCAGGTCATGCAGCAGGGCGTGTCGAGTTCGCTCGCCGCGATGCTCTCGAACCGCCTCCGGTCTCCCGTCGAATCACGGCTGAGCGCCCTCGAACGCGGAATCTATGAAGAGTACGTGTCCCAGATCGGCACGTCGGGCATCGTCGTCGTTATCAACATGGCCCCGCTCACCGGATATGCCATCGCCGCCTTCGGTGTCGATGTCGCCTTCGGGATCATCGACCGCCTCCTCGGCGGCAAGGGCAAACGCTCCAAGCGGACTACGGACCGCGACCTGACGGATATCGAGACAGCGCTCGTACGCCACATCGCCACCGACATCGCGCGCTCCCTCGTCGAGCCGTGGGCGCGCGTTGCCGCCCTCGACCCCGAGGTCACCGAGCTGGCCCTCGGCCCCCAGCTCATGCACGGCGTCCCCCCGAACGAGTTCGTCCTCACCGCCTGGTACGAGATCCGGTTCGGCGAACAGACCGGCGGAATCTCCCTCTGCTTCCCGCTTGGCATCCTCGAACAGATCCTCCCGAAGCTGAATTCCCAGAGCCTCTTCGATTGGCGGCCAGCTCGTGGCAATGAAGCGCCGGAGCGGATTCGCGACGACCAGGTCTTGCCCATGCGCGTTCCCCTGCGCGCCATGCTGGGAAGCGCCACCGTACCGGCGATCGACATCGCCAATCTCGAGCCCGGCGATGTCTTCGTGCTCGATAGGGAAACCGGTCAACCCCTGCGCATCTTCATCGGCGATTGCGAACGCTTCGTCGGCACGCCAGGAACGCGCGGCCGCATGATGGCCCTACAGGTTTCCGGTGTTGTTGACGACGATGGATGGGTGAAGCCCTTCGAGGGAGGCGAGCAATGAGTTCAACGATACCGATCAGGGCCGTGCTAATGTCGTCCGATATCAAGGCCGATGGCACCGGCTTTCACAAGCTCACGTTCAAGGTCGATGGTGGGCGCAGCGGCGTGGCCAGCGTCGCCGTGATGATTTCGCTGGACGCTCACCGGAAGCTCACGACCCAACTTGCACGCGCCCGCATGGCCCGCGTCGAAAAGAGCGTCATGCTTAAGACGTGGTGCCTCTGGGCCCTCGCCGAGCGCCTGGAAGACCTTGGCACACTGCCATCCACGCTGACCATCACCGCCAGCGACATCGACGATTTCGGCGCCTACGCGAGCGACCTGGGGCGCGTCCTGCGCGCAGCCAGCTGATTTCAAAGCCAGGCCCAGACGATACCGAGGGGAGCAGCATCTTGCTTGCAAAGATCACCGTTGACGAGGCCGCCCGCGCCGTAGCCGATGCGCCGGACCGCCCGCGCCTTGAACTCATCGCACCCTTCGTCGAAGCGGCCGCCCGCGTGCTCCTTCAGGAGTGCGGCGAATCCGCCCAGAAGGGCACCGTCTTCCGCGTCCGCTCCCCGCAGACCACGAACGACGTGAGCGCGATGCTCGCCCTCACCGGCGGCGTCGCCGGCCTCGTCATCTACTCGATGCCTCTCGCCGTCGCCCGCCATCTCGCCTCCGCGATGATCGGTGAGCCAGTACCCGAGTTCGATTCGATGGCCCAGAGCGCCGTCGCTGAACTGGCCAACATGATCACCGGCCAGGCTGGCATCGGCCTCGAGCGGGCCGGCTTCGGCAGCGATATGTCTCCCCCAGTCCTCCTCCTCGGCCATGGCAGCTCCGTCGCGACCCTCAATCTCACGCGGCTCGTCGTCCCCCTGATCGTCAGCGCCGGCGATTTCAACATCGATCTCGCGATCAAAGCCGCCTGAGCGCTCCGCAAAATTCATCGCCCCGGAACTGACG
>JANMTH010000391.1:0-3852 GCA_031390305.1 Thermoflexaceae bacterium | reverse complement strand
GAGGTGCGGTTCTTCTCGATCTCCGGGTCGGGAATCGGGATCGCCGAGAGCAGCGAGATCGTGTACGGGTGCAACGGGTTGTCGTAGAGGTCGTCCGACGGCGAGACCTCCACCACCGAGCCGAGATACATGACCGCGATCCGGTCGGAGATGTGCCTGACGACCGCCAGGTCGTGCGCGATGAAGAGATAAGTGAGCTCAAACTCCTTCTGGAGCAGCTCGAGCAGGTTGATGATCTGCGCCTGGATCGAGACATCGAGGGCGGAGACGGGCTCGTCGCAGACGATGAAGTCCGGTTCGACGGCGAGGGCGCGGGCGATGCCGATGCGCTGGCGCTGGCCACCGGAGAATTCGTGGGGGAAGCGGTTGGCGAAGTAGGGGTTGAGGCCTACGGTCTGGAGGAGGTTCTGGACCTTCTCCTTCTTGTCCTTGCCGCTGGCGAGTTTGTGGATGGTGAGGGGCTCGCTGATGATGCTGCCGACGGACATACGGGGGTTCAGGCTGGCGTATGGGTCCTGGAAGATCATCTGCATCTTGCGCCGGAAACGGCGAAGATCGCGGCCCTTGATCTTGGTGAGGTCGGTGTTTTCGAAGTTGACGGCGCCGGAGGTGGGACGGTTGAGCTGAAGGATGGCCTTGCCCGTGGTGCTCTTACCGCAGCCGGATTCGCCAACGAGGCCGAGCGTCTCGCCGCGTTTGACGGTGAAGGAGACGCCATCGACGGCCTTCACATCGGCGACTTTGCGCTGAAAGATGAGCCCGGCGGTAACCGGGAAGTAGACATGAAGGTCGTCGACTTCGAGCAGCGTCTCGCCAATTGTGCCAGTCCGCTGACGTGTGCCGGAGCTAGTTTGCTGCGCCAACTGCCACCTCCCGGTGTACGCGTTCCGCTTCCCAGCACGCGGCGTAGTGCTTTTCAGCGACGAGCTTAAAGGGCGGATATTCTTCCAGGCACTTATCCACGCGCCACCCGCAGCGCGGGTAGAAGGGACAGCCAGGGGGGAGGTGGGCGAGGTCGGGCGGGAGGCCTTCGATCGGCACCAGCTTCTCCTTCCGCGACTCATCGAGGCGTGGGACGGAGTTGAGCAGGCCAACGGTGTAGGGGTGCTTGGGGTTGGCGTAGAGTTCGGGCGCGTCGGCTGTTTCGATGACGCGGCCGGCGTACATGACGTTGACGCGGTCCGCGTAGCGTGCGACGACGCCGAGGTTGTGGGTGATGATGATGACAGCCGTCCCGAACTCGCGGCTGAGCCGGCTCATGACCTCGAGGATCTGAGCCTGGATCGTGACATCGAGGGCGGTGGTTGGTTCATCGGCGAGGAGCAGCTTCGGGTTGCAGCTCATGCCCATCGCGATCATAACGCGCTGGCGCATACCGCCCGAGAACTGGTGCGGATAGTCATCGAGCCGGGCCCGGGCCTCGGGGATGCCGACCATCTCCAGGAGCTCGGCGGCGCGGTCACGCGCTGCCTTGCCGTGGAGGTTCATGTGGAGTTCGAGGGCTTCCGTCATCTGGCGGCCGATGGTGAGGACGGGGTTGAGGGACGTCATGGGCTCCTGGAAGACCATGGCGATCTCGTTGCCGCGAATCTTGCGGACCTCGTCCTCGTCGAGCTTCAGAATGTCCCGGCCCTGGAACAGGATTTCGCCGGAGACGATCTTCCCGGGCGGGGAGGGGATGAGACGGAGGATGGAAAGCGCGGAGACGCTCTTTCCACAGCCCGACTCGCCCACGAGCCCGAGGGTCTCGCCTTCCTCGACTACGTAGGATGTGCCGTCAACGGCCTTGACTACACCTTCCTGCGTATAGAAGTAAGTCCGGAGGTCTTTTACCTCGAGTAGCGCCATCCCTTCTCCTTCCTCTGTGACGTTACCGTCACAAGCGGCCCCAGGCCGGGTAGTCCCTTGTTTCGAGTGGTGGGGAAGAGGAGACTCGAACTCCCATGCCTTGCGGCACATGATCCTAAGTCATGCTCGTCTGCCAGTTCCGACACTTCCCCACTAGTGCCTGGGCCACCTGCCTGGCTGGCAAGCGCCCGATGGAACGGGTGTTTGGTGAGCCGCGAAGGAATCGAACCTTCAACCGGCTGATTAAGAGTCAGCTGCTCTGCCAATTGAGCTAGCGGCCCGCACCAGGGACGCGCGGGAGTATACCACGGCGTCCATCCAACAAAACAAGGGACAGGGATGACCAAAACCCTGACCGGCCGCGTAAACACGCGAAACCGGCCTCCGCGAGTGCGTACACGCGGCCTGATCTACAGTGACACGCCCCAAATCGCCTTGCAAGGGCTATCGGCGAGATCTATGGATGATCTCCCCGTACCTATGGCTCTTTCTGAACGGATGCGGCCGTGAACGCCAACATTGCCCCTTTCGAGGGTTGGTTTAACTAATCGAGGGGTGATGCCGTTATTCCTCATAGAGTGAACATGGCACCGGGAAGCGCCCCCCCGCCGCCTGCTCAGCTCGCCCCAACGGTTGCGGGGGCGAGCCGGGTGCTCTGTTGCCATAAGGCGGTGCTGAGCGGCCAGTTCCTGGCGAACTCGCTGGACGCCGTCCGCGAATGCGTAGAGGCGCATGTTCCCCGTTTCGAGATCGACGCCCGGTTTCTTTCGGACGACCGGCTGCTGGTATTCCACGATGAGCGGCTGGATGGCGAGACGACGGCCTCGGGACCTGTGGCCGCGTTGGACGCCGCCGCGGCGGGCGCGATCCGCTTTCGCGCGGATGACCGCGTGGCCCTGGCCTTCCTCGATGAGGTGGTCGATCTCGTTGCCGGTTCGGATTCCCTCCTCCAGGTCGATCTGAAGGGCCTGGCGACGCTTTCGGCGGCACAGGTCGCCCGCCTGGCGAGCACGCTCTGGCCAGCACGGGACCAGGTGCTGATCGGCTCGCAGGCGCACTGGAACCTCTGGGCGCTGCACGAGCACGGCTTCCGCGTCGCCTTCGACCCGACGCTACAGTGGCACTACCGCCCGGCGCGTACGGGCGAAGGGCTCTCGCCGGCGCGGATGGGCGTGCACGGCCTGTGGGATGACTCGCCGCTCGCCCAGATCGCGGAGACGCCGGCCGGCGCCTACCTCGAAGCGCGGGTGAAGGACCTGATCGGGCTTCTCCCGGCGGCGGAATGGATGGTGGACTACGGGACGCTGCTCCACATGCGCTCCCAGGGCTTTGAGCTGGGGGAGCGGCTGCGCCAATCCGGGATCGGCCTCGCCGCCTGGACGGTGAAGGACGAGGGCAAGGAAGCGACGCTGGAGCTGTTGAGCAGGCTCTTCGGGCTCGGCGCCGAGACGGTGATCACGGAAAGCGCGCGGGACCTGGCACACTACCTCGCGGACGCGGCCTGAGCCCAAGACCGGTGGCCGGCGAAACGGCCCGATTCGTCACTCTCGCTTCACACACTGTCTCCCCTGCCGTGCGGGTGAAGGGGTCTACGCTTGTCGAATGCAAACTCACGGTAAACAGAGCGCAACCGGAGGTGTGGTGATGATCGATTTTGACGAGCGACCGAACGTGAACGACGAGGTGGCGGAGGACGCTGCCGAAGGATCGAGCGAAGCTGGCCAGGGCCTGGCCGAGTACGCGCTGATCCTTGTGCTCGTGGCGGCGGTCTGTGTCGTTGCGCTCGGGTCCCTCGGGGGGGCGATCGCGTCGTCGGCGGGCTTCACGATGTTCTAGTACTCACTTGAGTAAGTTGGCGTTCGTTGCCGGGCATCTTGCCCTCACCCCCAGCCCCTCTCCCAGTGCGCTGGGCGAGGGGGGTGAACAGGAGCGGAGGCGCGTTCATCACAGCATGGTGGCGCCGCTTTTGGCAAGCCCAGAACACCAGGGACAGGCCCATTCGTG
>JANMTH010000385.1:0-2346 GCA_031390305.1 Thermoflexaceae bacterium | reverse complement strand
CTGGAAGATGAAGCCGAGGTGGCGGCGGCGGATTGCCGTCAGCTCCCGTTCCGGGAGGGTGTCGATTCGGCGCTCGTCTATCCAGACTTCGCCAGAGGTCGGCTTGTCCAGCCCCGCCATCATGTTCAGGAGGGTCGTCTTCCCCGATCCCGAACGCCCAATCAGGGCCACGAATTCGCGCGGCTCAATCCGCAGGGTGACATCGCGGACGGCCCAAACATCCTCCGAGCCGAGCCTGAAGAGGCGGGACACGTTACGAACATCGATCGATCCTGCTGTCATCGGGTCCGATTCCTGCTATGGCCGGGTTCGGGGAGTACGGCGACGTGCCCATCCTCCATGGTGACGCGGGCGCGCCCGTGGATGTCCAGTTCGTCGAGGAACTCCCGAGGGATCTGGAGGCGCCCCGCGGCGTCGACGAGCACGTACTCTTCGTGAACCACCTGGGGCTGGTTCCCTTCCGTCGTGATCCGGCGGAAGATCTCCGTGCTCGTACGGCCGTCGCGGATGGCCACGACGCGATCCACGCGGGCGGCGATCGCGGGGTCGTGGGTGACGATGATGACGGTCACGTTGTACGTCCGGTTCAGTTCGCCGAAGAGTTCGAAGACGGCCGCCGCGCCGACGGAGTCGAGTTCGCCCGTCGGTTCATCGGCGAGAAGCAGGGGCGGGTCGTTCGCGAGGGCGACGGCGATCGAGACGCGCTGCTGTTCACCGCCCGAAAGCTGGTTCGGCCGATGATGGAGGCGGTGCCCGAGATGGACATCGTCGAGCAGCTTCCTCGAACGCTCGGTCGCCGCCTTCTTCGGCTTCCCCGCGAGGATCATCGGGAGCTCGACGTTCTGGAGGGCGTCGAGGTAGGGGATGAGGTTGCGCCCGGTCTGTTGCCAGACGAATCCGACCCGCCCCCGGCGGTACTCGACCATCTCCGCGTTCGACATCGTGAGGAGGTCTCGCCCGCCCACGAAGGCGCGTCCGGCGCTCGGCTGGTCCAGGCCAGCGAGGATGTTGAGGAGCGTGCTCTTCCCCGAGCCGGAGGCTCCGACGAGGGCCATGAACTCGCCCCGCCGAACCTTGAAGTCGAGGCCGCGCAGGGCGACGACCTCCAGGTCGGCGATCTTATAGATCTTGAACAGGTCCTCGCACGAAACGTAGTACTCGTGCTCGTCCCCAACGAAGAAGCTCGTCACTCTCCACCCCCAAAGCACATCCTAAAGCTCTCCCATGCGAAGCGCTCGGCTGACAGCCAGGCGCGAATACAGGGCGACCAGCGAAATCACGGTGCTCACGACGATGATCCCAAGGAGCCCATACACCGTCGCGATCGATTGCCAGTTGACGACCGAGACGAGCGGCGGAAGGGGCTCGTTCCCTGCCTCTGTGAGGCCCATGTAGCTGATCATCAGGCGGCTGAGCGGGAAGCCCAGGAGCGTACCAGCGGCCACTCCCGCGACAACCACGAAGAGCTGTTCGAAGGTCACGACGGCGAGGATCTGGCGTGCCGAAAGCCCCATCGTCCTGAGAATGGCGAATTCCAGCGACCGCGCCTGGGCGCCGAGACTGGCGTAAATCACGAACCCCAGCGTGCTCACGATCAGCACTCCGGCGAACGCGAGGAAGAGGATCCCCTCCCAGCTCGCGGCCACCAGCGGGTCCGATGATTGCTCGGCGAGGATCTCCGTTCGGACGAAGAACTGCTCCGCCTGGAACCCGCGGTCGATGAGCGTTTGCTTTTCGAAGCGGACACCGCCGATGCTCGGGAACCAGGCCTCGTTCGCGTAGAAGTTGTTCCCCGCGCCAGGCACGCGCGTCGCCGCCTCGCGGAGCGTTTCCAGGTCGGCCACGAAGAAGCTTTCGGGGCGTTCAGGGTCGAACGTGGGGAAGAGCTTGAACGCCCCGACGACCTTCACGCTGGCGAACTGGCTGTTGATCGAGATCGGGAATTCGTCGCCCACCTTGAGCTTGTTCTCTTTGAGGAATCCGGTATCGACGAGGACCGGGACGGGCCGCGCTTCCCGCAGGGTGCGAAAGGCGACGACGCTGGCGCCCGTGCGTCCTCGCTGGAACGAGAGCCGGGCGACGCTCCCGGAGCGGCCTTCCGGCGCCGCCGCCCGGGCGAGCGATCCCGGGTCCCCCGTTAGCGAGACACCCTTCACGAGTTCGTAACGGTCGATCGCGTCGAACGCCTCGATCACGACGCCATCCGCGAAACCGTCGCGCCCGAAGTTGGCGGGCAGCTGGGCGGCCGCCGAAACCTGGAGGTCGTCGAGGGGCACGGAGATGGGCTGCGGGACCGCGGGCGGAATGCCCGGAAGCTGGATGAAGAAACCATCGAAGGTCCACTTT
>JANMTH010000357.1:0-5443 GCA_031390305.1 Thermoflexaceae bacterium | reverse complement strand
GCGTGAACGGATGCGCAGCGGCAACGACCATCCCTGGATGGCGCCGCACGATGTCTTCCCCTGCGCTGGCGACGATGCGTGGGTGGCGATCGGGGTCGAATCGGAAGCGCAATGGCTAGCGTTGTGCCTGGTGATCGGGCGGGCGGACCTGGCCGGGGATCGGCGGTTCGCGGACGGCGGCGATCGACACGCCCACCGTAGGGGGCAGTTGGAGCCGATCGCCGAATGGACCCGGTCGCGGACGCCGCTCGAAGCACAGACCACCCTGCAAGCGGCCGGGGTGGCGGCCGGGGCGGCGCTGACGGCGCTCGACCTGCTGAGCGACCCGCATGTCGCCGCTCGGAACGGCTTCAACTTCGTCGATGTGCCGGGCGTGGGCCCCGCGCCCTATCCGCGAGCGGCCTTCACGATGAGCGAGACACCGGTGCCGATCGAGAAAGCGGCGCCAGGCTTCGCGGAGGACAACGACTACGTGTTCGGGACGCTGCTGGGCATGACGGCCGCGGAGATCGCCGCGTTCGAGGCGGCAGGAGTGACAAGCCGGATCCCGCTGGGCGGGCACTAACAACGAGGAGGACGCCATGGCGAAGGTCGAGGTTATTACGAACGGGGCGGTACGAACTGTCACGCTGAACCGGCCAGAGAAGCGGAACGCGCTCGACGGGGAGATGCTGGAGCTGCTTGCGCGAGCGTTCGCCGCCGCGCCTGGGCCGGAGGAACGGGTGACCGTGCTGCGGGCGAACGGGACGGTGTTCTGCGCGGGGCTGGACCTTCGCGAGCGGCTGGGGGAGGGCGCACGCGGCTCGGAGAGCCCGATCGAAGGGATGCTCCACCTGATCGAACTCTACCCGCTGCCGGTGGTGGCGGTGGTGCAGGGCGACGCGATCGCCGGGGGGAACGAACTGGCGCTCCACTGCGACCTCGTGGTCGCCTCGACGGCGGCGCGGTTCGGGATGTCGCTCGCCCAGATCGGGCTGGCGCCGTCCTGGTTCCTCGCCAAGAAGCTCCTCGAAGTCTGTGGCCCGGTGGCCGCGCGCGAAGTCCTGCTCTTGGGCGACCCGCTTTCGGCGGAACGGATGCACGCGCTCGGGGCGATCTCACGGGTAGCGGCGCCGGAGGGCCTGGAGGCGGCGGCACAGGCCGTTATCCAACGCCTGGCGGCAAACGCGCCGCTCTCGCTGCGAGCGATGAAGGCGTTGCTGGTGCGTGAGATGCAGTTCCGGGACGGGATCGGGCACGAGGATGTTGACCAGCTGGTGGCGGCCACTCGGATGAGCGCGGATTCGCGCGAAGGGATCGCGGCGCGGCTGGAGAAGCGCGCGCCGCGGTTTGTTGGGGAGTAACGGAGTAACGGGGTAACGGAGTGACGGATGCCGCCCGGGTCTCGCTGCGCCCGACGGAGACGCGGCAACCGGGCAAAGGCCGGGCGCAGCGCGATCAGGATGGCGCCTCCGCTACTCCGATACCCCGTCACTCCGTCACTCCGTTACTCGTCGACGCCTGCTAGACTCCCCGGCTATGAAGCTGCAGCTCGACAAGCCATGGATCGCGCTGACGCCGGAGAACGTTGCCCGGCTCAGCGGACAGCTCGGGGTCTACCAGATTGGGGGCTCCTCCGGAGAGACGGTCTATATCGGTTTCGCGGGTGGGAAGTCGCTCTTCGGCCTTCGCGGCGAGGTCGGGAAGCATCTTGGCGACCCGGCGAAGGCGTCGTTCCGTATCGAGGTGAACCAGCAGTACCAGACGCGCTGGCGAGAGCTGCTGATGCTTCACCAGCGCGACCACGGCGATGTCCCGGCGCTCAACGCAAGCGAGGGGCTGCCAACGCTCGGCCGCCTGAGCTGAGACGAAGGAGACGGCGATGGACCTCGAACCCTCGGACGAACAACGGCTGATCACGGAGACCGTGCGAAAGTTCGTGCGCAACGAGATTGCGCCGCTGGAAGATGACCTGGACCCCGACGCCAGCGAACTGGAGCCGGGAGACCGGGAGCGGCTGGTTGCGATGGTCAAGGAGATGGGGTTCTACGGGCTCGATATCCCTCCCCAGTACGGCGGGCCGGATATCGACATCGTGACGCGGACGCTGATGGCGATCGAGATGTCGCAGCACCGGGCGGGGCTCTACGTGCCGTGTTACGGGGTGTTCGGGGGCGCGGGCCTGGCCCAACTCTTCGAAGCGAACGAAGACCAGAAGGAGCGTTACCTGTTCCCAACGCTGCGGGGCGAGAAGAAGGGCTTCTTCGGGCTGACGGAGCCTTCGGGCGGAAGCGACCCGGCCCGGGCGATCCAGACGCGGGCGGTGAAGGACGGCGACGACTGGGTACTCAACGGGGCGAAGATCTTCATCTCGGGCGCGGACAAGGCGGACTACGGGATCGTCTTCGCGCGGACTGATTCGGAGAAGGGCCGCGGGGGGATCACCTGTTTCTTTGTGGACACGAACTTGCCCGGTTTTCACGTGCGGCGGATCGTACATACGTTGCGGTCCAGCTCGTACGCGACGGAGCTGCAGTTCGAAGACCTGCGGGTGCCAGCGGGGAACGTCCTGGGCGAGGTGAACAAGGGCTTCGCGATTGCGAACGACCGGCTGAGCCGCCAGCGCATCCCGTACGCGGCGAGCTGCATCGGGGTGGCGGTGAAGGCGCAGGAGATGGCCGTCGCCTATTCGAAGCAGCGTGAGACCTTCGGCGACCTGCTCGCGCACCGCCAGGCGGTCCAGTGGATGCTCGTCGACAACGAGATCGACATCCAGACGAGCCGCTGGCTGACGCTGGCGGCGGCCGGCAAGGCGGCGATCGGCCAGCCATTCCGGACGGAGGCGGCGATGGCGAAGCTGGTCGCGAGCGAGGGCTCGGGAAGGGTGGTGGACCGGGCGATGCAGATCCACGGCGGCTACGGGATGACCAAAGACCTGCCGCTGGAGCGCTGGTACCGCGAGCTCCGCATCCGCCGGATCGGTGAGGGGCCGAGCGAAGTGCAGCGCCACATCATGGCGCGAGAGATCCTGGGGATGAACCTGCATTGAGCGTATGCGTCTGGGGCCGGTTGGACGCGGAGGCGCGGAGGCGCAGAGGACCGGAGTGGATGGAGATGGTCCGTCGAGAGTCAGGTCGTACGCGCCTGGTGCCCGGTTGGACGCGGAGACGCAGAGGAGCGGAGGGCTGGAGCGAGGGAGACCGGAGATCGCAGCTGAGTCGACATCTCAGGCGGCTGTGACGAATTCGATAGTGAGGTCGCCGGGCGGGAGGTCGAGCGCGTCCAGACGGTCGGCGATAGCGCGGAGGGCGACGGCCTGGGCGTGGGCGCCGGCCTCCCACGCGGTAGGGCCTTCGGCGAAGGCGCCGGGGATCTCGGCGATATCGGCCACCCAGGGGCCGGATTCGGTGTGGTCGAAGGTGATCGTGAGTTTCATGCCGCGGAGCATGCGCCGCTGACGCTTTCGATGCCACGGCCGTCTGGCCGCCCGGCGGTGGCCGAAAGGCGAGAGATCGTCAGGGGGCTGGCGGTTTCGACGGTTCTGGCTTCGGCTGGATGTCGTAGCAGACGGGGCAAAGGCCGACGAACTCGGTTCCGCAGCGGGGGCAGGTCCTCATGGCGCGGACGGGACCCAGGGGATGACGCGAAGCCCGGGGATGCGGCTGAACTCGGCGACGTTGCCAGTGAGCACGTCGTGGCCGTGAGCGAGGGCGGTGGCGGCGATCTGGAGGTCGCGTTCGCCAACGGAGATTCCGCGGCTGCGAAGGTCGACGAGCAGTTGAGCGCGAATCTTCGCCGCCTCCGCATCGAAGGGAAGGATTTGGAAGAGCCGAATGGAGGACAGGATATGCAACTCGGTACGGCGCCGCTGAGTCTCATTCCGGGCCAGGTAGTAGCCGACCCACAGCTCACTGAGCGTTACCGTCGAAACGTAGCCGTCAGTGAATCCGAGAGCGGTGAAGTCCAGGGTGCCACCTCTGGCTTCGCGTTCGATGGTGATGAGGGGGCTCGTGTCTATCAGCGACCCCATGATGGGATCTCCGCGGGACGATTGCCGTAGGCGACCGCGTCCATGATGTCCTTGATGGTCTCGTCGTCGAGGGGCTCCGCCTGGAGGCGTTCTTCGATGAACCGCAGGATGTTGCCGGGCCCGCGCACACCTTCTTGATGCGCGCAGGGCGCGAGTTGGGCCACGACCTGGCCATCGCGCTCCAGAAGGACTTCGTCACCCTGGTTGAGGCGCTCGAGGGTGGAATCGAGTTCGGCGGCGAGGTTGCGGGCGTCGATACGGAGCTGGGTCATGCCATCCAGTGTACCGGAGCGGCATCGAGGATGCCTTGAGCCATCTCCCCCGGGTAGGGATTCTGCTCTCCCAGTGCGCTGGGCGAGGGGAGAACCAGGCTAGTCGAACCAGCGCTTTTCGCCGGGGGCGAGGTCGACTTCGAAGACGTTGCCTCGGGCTTCGATGGCGAGGACGCGGGGGCGATCGAGGTCGTTGCCGACCTGGATACGGCCACTGACGGGGCGCTGGAAGAGGCCCTGGTAGGTGAGGCTGGCGGAATCGCCGACGACGCGAGGGGTGGCGCCTCGGCCCGCAACCTGCCAGAGCGCGCCCTCGTGCGGTTGGAGGAGGATATCGCCGAGACCGAGCAGCCGCTGGTTCCAGAGGTCGAAGGCGATCTCGCCCGGCGCGAGGTAGACATCGTGGCCGACCCAACGGGGTTCATCGTTCCAGTTGAGGAGGGCGACGAGGGCGCGACCGCCACCGAGATCGGCGCGCCAGGCCATCGGTACGGGGCCGTCCCCGGGCTCGACGGGACGGGCGGCGATGCCCGCCGGTGGGAAGAGGGCGAGGGCCATCTCACGGCGGGCGGGCGAGAGCCAGGGGAGGTCGTCGCTGGCGACGACCATCCCGCCGCTGGCGGCGATGGCGGTGGCGAGGAAGCGGACCTCGGCCTCGTTGAGCTGCGTGTTGGCTTCGCGAACCATCAGGCAATCGGGATCGTTCACCCACCAGCGGCCGTGCATCCAGTTGCGCTGGAGCGTCATCCTCATCGCGTGGCGGACGGATGGATGGGGGCCCGCCTCCCAGGTCTCTTTCACGTCGGGGCCGACGCGCATCGCATCGACGAGGCCGATGGCGGGGCCGAAGTGGCAGGTGCAGCCGAGGATGAACGTCTGGTCGCCGGCGGCCTCGCGAATGATCTCGAGGCCGCGGCGGAGGTTCGCCGGGGCCGTGGTACCGGCCCCGTGATATGCGACTTCGCGCGGTGGTTGGGCGGCGAACGCGAGGGCGTCGAGCTTCAGGTAGACGTAGCCCCAGTCGCGGGTGACCGTCGTGACGGTCTCACGGAGCCAGTCCTCGGCCTCGGGGTGGGTGCAATCGAGGACGGCGCAACGGCCGAGCCAGGTATCGACGAAGAGGGTGACGCCGGCGCGCGTCTTCAGGGCCATCTCCGGATGG
>JANMTH010000301.1:0-3492 GCA_031390305.1 Thermoflexaceae bacterium | reverse complement strand
TCGATCACGTCCTTGATCGTGTGGACGAAGGCGATCGGGGCGCGGTTTTCGCCGGCCCGGCGGTAGAGGTCGCGCTTGGCGGCCGGAGCGAGGGTGACATAGAGCTCGGCCATCAGTTCGTCCGCGTGAAGGAGGCGGTCGGCGCCGGTGGCGAACCGTGGGTCGCCTAGCATGTCGAGGCGGTCGATCGCCTTGAGGAATGGCTCCCAGTTGCGGGGCATGACGTGGACGCCGACGTAGCCATCGGTGCAGGGGTAGATGCCGATCGTGCTGGCCATGAAGTTGCCCCGGCGGACGGGACTGAAGCGGCCCATGTAGCTGTAGAAGGGGATGCCCGCTTCGAGGATCGGGGCCATGCACTGCTGGACGCTGATATCGACGTGCTGGCCCTCGTTGTCGCGTTCGGCGGCGAGGACGGCGAGCGTAGCGGCGGAGAAGGCGTTGAGTCCGCCCTGGTAGTCCGCCTGGTAGCCCGCGTTCTTCAGCGGGCCACCTTCCGGCGTGCCCGTGATGTACATCTGGCCGCCCATCGCCATCGCCGTGAGGTTGTTCGCCCGAAAGCCGCTGTAGGGGCCGTCCTGGCCATAGGCGGTGATCGAGACGAGCGTGAGGCGCGGCTTGACTGCGCGCAGCGTCTCGTAGGTGATGCCCATGGCGCGCAGGTCGGCGGGCCGGAAGTTCTCGATGACGACATCGGCGGTGGCGGCGAGGGCGAGGAAGGCGTCGCGGCCATACGGCGTGCGCAGGTCCAGCACCACCGACTTCTTGCCCGTGTTCAGGTAGAGGAAGAGCGCGCTCGTCTCAGCGTTGGGCACGCCGTCCTTGAACGGCCCATGGGCCCGAGCGATATCCCCGCCCGGTGGCTCCACCTTGATGACCTCGGCGCCGTAGCCAGCGAACAGCTTGCCGCAAAACGGCGCGGAGACGAACGTGCCGAGTTCGAGGACGCGGAGGCCGGAGAGCGGTTGGGCCATGCGTGGGATTGTAGGGTTAGCGGCCGGTAGCCAGTAGCCAGCGTGGAAGAACGACCAACGCGGACGGGACCGGCGGAACGGTACCCGAGCGAAGACGAGCAGGAGCAGCGCGCCGACGGCTACACCGCCCGCAATGCCTGCCACCGTCTTCGGCCAGTCCCAATCGTCGGCCAGTGTGACACTCCCGCCGGGCCCCTGCCTGATGCCCCTCCGCGCCCCTGCTCTCCGTGGATCAGTGGTGTACGATTGTGCGCATGACACGAGCGCAGGTTCAGATTCCGGACGATCTCTACGAGCGAGCGGAGCGCTTCAGTCGCGACCGCGAGATGTCCATCGCGGAAGTCGTTCGCCGGGCCCTGGAGTTGCTCCTGGATCGCGACCCTCGGCACGACATCCCGCAAGCCTGGGTGCTCCCCACGTACGACGGCGGAGCAACTCTGGTTCCGCTTGCGGACCTGAAGAACTTTGCATTCGACGAGGAATCATCTCGGGGTAGCGGCTTCGAAGAGAGCCGGCGCTGATGTCCCTCTCCTTCGACACCAATATTCTCTTTCCGGCGGTCCAGGTGGCCGACCCCAGGCACGAAGCCGCGGCTGCCTTTCTCGCCTCAACGGAAGGGCGGACAGACGTGGTCGTTTCCGAACTCGTGCTGCTGGAGTTGTACGTCCTCCTTCGCAACCCAGCCGTTGTCAGTCGACCCGCCGCGCCGCACGAAGCCGTGGCCGTCTGCGAAGCGTTCCGGTCCCATCCGCGCTGGCAGGTGACGGGCCTTCCTCGCGGGAGCCGCCAATTCCACGACGCCATGTGGCCGCGCCTCTCGACGCCGGGCTTCGCCCGCCGCCGAGCCTACGATTGGCGAATGGCTCTTTCGTTGCTCCAGCACGGCGTAACGGAGTTCGCGACAGCCAACGTGGCGGACTTCGATGGTTTCGGATTCGCTCGCGTCTGGAATCCGATCGGTGATTAAACGTCTCCGCGTTTACATCCGCTCACGGGCGTCCATGCGTTTCGAGAGTTCGAGGAAGTCGAAGGATATCGGCGCGCCGCGCGTGAGGATATGCTCGCCCGCGTCCATGCCGTTCCAGGTCGGCTGAGAAGCGCTTGGACGCAGCGTATCGTCGCACGAGCCACCCATCCGCGACCTGAGGGAACCAGACACGCATACCCGACGTCTTACGGCCCTGATTGAGCGAGAAGGCGAGTGGTACGTGGCGCTCTGCCCCGAACTGGACATCGCCAGCCAGGGCACGTCGGTCGAAGATGCCTGGCGGAACCTCTCGGAGGCGCTGGAACTCTTCTTCGAGGAGGCGAGCCCCGAAGAGGTCACGGGAAGGTCCGCTCCGCAAGTCTAGTCCGTGTCAACCCCGGCCCCCTCGCCCGCGAGGCACGAGGCGGGAGAGGGGGCCGGGGGGGTGAGGGCACTACATCTGCTCCCCCGCGTCCATCCGCTTCGATAGCTCCAGGAAGTCGAACGGCATCGGCGCGCCGCGGGCCAGGATGTGCTCCACCCGGTCGCGCACCATGGCATCCCACGTCGGGTGCGGGAGGATGTAGAAGCGGTCGTTCGTCACCGACTCGAAGACGATCTCGGCGACGTTGGCCGGGTCCATCCCGCGCTGGATCATCCCGGAGATCGGGCGCTCCACCCCGGCTGTCGCCGCGTCGGCCAGCTCCTCGGGCCGGTTGCGCTCAGCCTTATCGATGTTCGTGCGGACGATGCCGGGGCAGAGGACCGACGCCGAGACGTTCGCTCCACGCGCCTTCAGGTCGGACCAGAGCGTCTCGCTCAGGCTGAGGACGCTGTGCTTGCTGATGCCGTAGATGCCGAAGTTCGGCAAAAGGCCGGCTTCGGAGGCGGTGTTCACAATGTGGCCCTCTTCCCCGTGAGCGAGCATCCGCGGGATGAACGCCTGGAGGCCGTAGAGCACGCCCCAGAAGTTCACGCCCATCACCCAGTCCCAATCGCTGTCCGGCGCCTCCCAGATGGCCGCGCCTGGCCGGCCACCAGCGACACCGGCGTTGTTGAAGAGCATGTGGATGTTCCCGAACTCCGCCGTCGCTTTGTCGGCGAGGGCGGTGACCGATTCGCGGAGCATCGTGTTCGTGACGACGCCGATGACGTTGTGCTCCGCCTGGCGCAGCTCGGTGACGGCGCGGTCGAGGGCGTCCTTTTCGATGTCCGCGAGGACGACGTTCATGCCCGCTTTCGCGAAGCGTTCGGCGAACGCCCGCCCCATGCCGCTGGCCGCGCCCGTTACCACCGCCGTCTTGCCATCGAAGTTCTTCATCCTGAGCCTCCTGATCTTTCGCCGCCGATGATACGGGCTGGCGCGCGAAGGTGTGGGGCGAGGCTACAGCGCGATCGCCGCGAACGCGCGCGCGGACCAGTGGTGCGCTGGCTTGGTCCCGGAGTCGTACGATGCCCCACACCTTCGCGCGCCAGCCCGTATCATCGGCGGCGAAAGATCAGGAGGCTCCGGGATGAAGAACTTCGATGGCAAGACGGCGGTGGTTACGG
>JANMTH010000232.1:0-3549 GCA_031390305.1 Thermoflexaceae bacterium | reverse complement strand
CGCAGTTCCTGAAGGGTTGGTTCAGCCGACATTGGCCAACCTCGGCTTGTGAAAGGTAGCACGATGATAGAGGGGATAGGCGCTAGACGTTAGACGATAGGAGCGGGGTGACGGCCAACCGCCCTACTCGCAGTGATCGGCGCCGTGCTTCTTCGAGGGTGGGACATCGAGCGCCGGGTTGCGATCGAAGAAGCCCGCCGGTTGGAGCTTGAAGCCCATGTACTGGGTGGGCATGACGGGCCAATCCTCCGGGCGGGGGACGTGGTTGTGGCCCATCGTGTACCAGACGACGACATCCCTGTTCTCGACCGGGCGATTGCCGGCCGTCCAGGCGGGGAGGCCGGCGCCGCCCGCATGCTGGTTCGGGTACTGGCCAGCGGCGTGCAGCTCCCCGGGGGCGAGGGGCGTCACCCAGAGGTGCTGCGTCGCGAAGCCCGCGCGCTTTATCAGCGAGGACTCGGGGCGATTGAAGGGCAGCGTGTTCTCGCCCGGCATGAGCCTGTAGGCGACGGGCTGGCCAAGTCCGTTTCTGACGTTCGGGTTCACGATCTTCCAGAACCGGGCGGAAGCGGGGTTGACGCGGCGCTGGGCGTCCCACTCGGTCTCGAGGAGGGTCGATTCGGCATAGAAGGCGTTGCCGAAGGGGTTCTCCGGGCTGGCCTCCTCGGTGACGGTGTTCACTTCGTAAACGGAGTTCGCTTCGCCATCGATATCCATGTCCAGGCGCATGCTGAAGAAGTGCTGGTGGATGGGCGCGTAGACGCCGGGCGCGACAACGGTGCCGTACTTACGCTCATCGCCCATTGGCAGGGCGCCGTTGGAAACGATCCCCGTCAGCTTGATTTCGTATTCGATGGAGCCGTCCTGGTAGAAGTACCAGAAGAAGCCGTACTCGTAGTTGCCGACCGTGGCGACGGACGAGAGGACGAGCCTCCGCGACCGCCGGACCTCGGCGTTCTCCTCGCGATCGACGTGCTTCCAGAGGATGCCGTAGTCCTCTTCGTGCAGGCAGACGGCGTTCGTGATCGTGATCGGCTGGCCCGTAGGGTCGTTGATCAGACCGTCGAAGTAGCGGATCTCTCCGAGACAATCGCAGCCCAGTTGGAGCGAGTTCGTACACATGCCGATTCCGTATTCACCGGCGTCGAAGGCATTCTTGCGATTGTGCATCGGGTGCGGATCGCCGTAGGGAACGACCATCTCCGAGAGCGAGGCGCGGCTGAGAATGGAGCGCAGGCGGCCGCCGTCTTCGTAGCCCACGGTGTAGAGGACGAGGCCTTCGCGGTAGGTGAAGCCGAAGCGGATCTGCCACTTCTGCCAGCGAATGTGGTGGCCATCGATTTCGAAGCTCGCGCCCTCGGGCTGGGTGATCTCAAGGGGCTTGATGTCGGTGCGCTGGTTAGGCACGCGTTCGGCGGCGTACTCAGCGTCTTCGGGCGGGAGGGGGACGATGCCGTGGTCCTCGATCCGCACGACCTCGGCGCGGTTGAGGTCGACCACAGCGATGACACCGTCGATCGGGCGGGCGTAGGCATTCGAACCCGGGAACGAGCGGACCCATGAGAGCGCGCGGGTCAGCCGCCGCGTGTTGTCCTCCGCGAACCCGAAGTTGCCGTTGGGCCAGGCGTCGATGCTGACGAGATCCATGTCGGTGACGCCGCGTTTGGCGAGGGCGGCGCGGTAGTCGGGGTGGCGCTTGATCGCTTCGTATGCCTCGAAGAATTCGGGAAGGGTCATCCCCGGCTGGGCGCCCGGGATCTCTTCCCAGGAGATGACGCGCTCGCCGCTGAGGGAGACGATGGTTTCGAAAACGGCGCCGGTGTCACGGTCGAGGACGGTGATGAAGGCCGCCCGTTCGCACGCTCCACCATCGCGGAAGGCGGCGACGGCCGCTTTGGACGGTTCGTGGAGGGCGATAGAGGCGAGGACGGCGCGGGGCCCGAGAGGGTGGGCAGCCCTGAGGACCCGCGATGCCGTGGTCATCTCTTCGGCGGTCAGCGGTTCGAGCGGATGGGCGACGGCCGCGGGACTGATCGATGGAGCGGTCATGGGGGCGACTCCTGGGACAAGCTTGGTCGAGTCTAGCTCGCCGCTCGGAGGGTGTCAGCACCTGCCCCGCGAGGGGCAGCAAAAAGCAGGCCGCCCGTGGACGGCCTGCTTCGAATGGTCGATAGGGCGATGGTCAGGCGGGCTTGAGGGCCGCCACCTTGGAACGCGCGGCGGCCTTATCGCTAAACCAGCCGACGTTGATCTCTTTGAACGCGGCCTGATCGGCGGGGACATCGTCTTCGGCGAAGATCGCGGTCACGGGGCAGGCGGGCTCGCAGGCGCCGCAGTCGATGCACTCATCGGGGTTGATGTAGAGCATGCGGTCATCGCCCTCATCGAAATGGATGCAATCCACCGGGCAAACTTCAACACAGGCCTGGTCCTGCACATCGATGCAGGGCGCGGTGATGGTGTACGTCATGCTGCTCTGGCTCCTCGTTTTGTGGCCGGTAGCGCTGGTCGTGAATCCGGCAGAGCGAATCCTACTATCCCTTCGCCGAACTGGAAAGCTGGCCAGTTCCCTGATCTTAGCGGACGGCTACGGGGGCGCCGGAGCGAAGATCGACAGCGTGGAAACGGCCGGCCTTGAGCTCGGCGATGAGATCGCGTTCGTCCTTGATCTCGCCTTCGAAGAAGGTCGCGCACTTGCCGATATCGCTGATCGCGTGGCTGTCGGTACCGCCCGTACCGGCCAGGTCCATCATCGCGCAGAGGCGTTTGGAGAATTCGTTCTCCTTCTCGCTGCCTCGGCCGTTCCACTCTTCGAGCCCGGAGACGTACTGGTAGGCCGGGTTGCGGCTCGCCTTTTCGAGGGCCGCCTGGTATTCATCGTCGTTCCGCGAGAACCAGGGCATCTGGCGGCGGTAGGGGTGGGCGGCGACGAGCACGCCGTCGGCGCGGTCGGTGTAGGTCGCCAGTTCCCGAGAGCGATGCATCCCGAAGACGTAGCGGTCGATGCCGAAGGCGATGATGTGGCCGTCGTCGGTCGAAATCTCCACGCCGGCGAGGACGAGGAAGTTGTGTTTCGCCCGCAGCTCCTCTATCGACTTCTGATCCCAGACGGTGTCGTGCTCCGTGAAACAGATCGCGTCGAGACCGGCCTGTTTCGCCCGGACGACGAGATCGTCGGGATTGAGGACACTGTCGTGTGAACGGGGCCAAGTGTGTGCGTGGAGGTCGATGAGCATCGTGGCTAGAAGGCTACTATAGCGAGGCGTCGAGCGGCGCGGCAATTCTGACGCTTTCGCCGGGCGCGGTTGATTGGGCGGCAGGCGTGGTTACGTGTATCGTGCCTGCGTGCGGCGTCCGCCGCCGGGGAAGATGCGTGTCGAGCGTTGAACCGAGTTCCGCGACCGTAGATGAAGACCACCGGGCTGACTTTCCCGCGTTTTACGATGCCACCTGCGGCGCGGCCTACAGCCTCGCCCTGAGGATCACGGGCGAGGCGGCGTCCGCCACGACTGCCTGTGAGGCGGCCTACATTGAGTATTGGAGAGCCAA
>JANMTH010000228.1:0-2135 GCA_031390305.1 Thermoflexaceae bacterium | reverse complement strand
ATGTACCGCTTGGTTTCGTGCGGCGAGAGTGTGTCCAGCTTCTGCGCCATCGAGAGGCCGCCGAGGGTAGCAACGCTCAAGACCTGCGTCTGGCCGCGCTGGAAGAGGCCCGTGCCGTGTGTCCGGGGGAGGACGCCGACGTGGATGTCGAGGTCCCGGATCTGCGTGGTGGTCCGGCCGTCGGCGCGGAGGCCCTGGTCGAGGATGCGCTTGCGCATCGACTTCTTGATCACGTTGTAGAGAGCGTCGGCAAGCATGGGGCCGGTGAACTGTTCGCCGAAGTGCTCGACGAGCTCCACCCGGAGCGCCTTGTTGGCGTCGCTACGTTCGCTGGCGGCGGTGGCCACGACTTCGTCGATGCGGTCCTTCAGATACTCGGCGACGACGCCGTTGGCATCGGTGTTCTCAAGGTGGGCGACGAACGGCTTCTTCGTCGGCGAAGCGTCGGCCGCGATCTGGTCTTGAAGGCCGATGATCGCGCGGTTCGCTTCCATGGCGACGTCGATCGCCTGGAGGATCGCGTCTTCACTCGCCTCTTTGGCTCCGGCTTCGACCATGACGACGGCGTCGCGGGTGCCGGCGACGATGATGTCGAGGTCGCCCGCTTCGGCCTGAGCGAAGGTCGGGTTGACGATGAATTCGCCGTCCAGGCGGGTGACGCGGACGCTGCTGACGGGCCCGTTGAAGGGGATGTCGCTGATCATCAGGGCCGCGCTGGCGCCGATAGCGATGAGCGTATCGGGCTGGTTCTCGCGGTCGGCGGAAAGGGTGGTGGCGACGATCTGGACTTCCTGGCGGAAGCCTTTGGGGAAGAGTGGGCGCAGCGGCCTATCGGTGAGGCGCATGGCAAGGATGCCATCGTTGCTGGCCCGGCCTTCGCGCCGGGGGAAGCCGCCGGGGATCTTCCCGACGGCGTAGAGGCGCTCTTCGTAGTCGATCGTGAGGGGGAAGAAATCGATCCCCTCACGGGCATCCGCCATGGTCGCGGTGACGAGGACGACGGTGTCGCCCTGGCGGACGGTGACGGCTCCGTTGGCCATTTGGGCCAGGATGCCGTGCTGGATGGTGAGCGTCTTGCCACCAACTTCTAGTTCGTACGTGTGCATGTCCTTCTCGATCTCGAACGTTCTTGCCCTGCATGGGCGCTTGGTACCGGTGGAGCTTTCTGCTCCTGCCGCCGGTGGTGGCCGGGGCGCACGGGGATAACGGGCGCCTGGCAAAGGCTGCTGGAGGTGTGTGGGACGCTGGGAGACGCGGGCCGACGGACGAAAAAGGCCCCCGCTATTTGCGGAGGCCAAGCCGTGCGATGATCTCGCGGTACCGATTCACGTCGCGGTTGTTGAGATACCGCAGGTGCCGGCGGCGCTGGCCGACCAGCTTGAGAAGGCCACGGCGCGTGTGGTAATCGTGCCTATTGGCCCTCAGGTGTGTCGTCAGGTACTTGATCCGCTCAGTCAGGATTGCTACCTGGACTTCGGACGAGCCCGTATCGCCCTCGCGGACGGCGAAGCTCTTGATCAGTTCGTCTTTGCGCTCTGGAGTCAGCAACCTACTTCCTGTCTCTTCCTTTGCCTATTGTGTCAACATCTTGAATCTATCACACCTCCATGGCTAGCGGCAATTTCCGGCATCGGGGCGCCTGCCTCGTCCTCCTCTCCGGCCTCCCCGGTACGGGGAAGACGACGTTCGCCCGCGCCCTTTCGGCCCGCATTCCCCTTGAACACGTAGAAAGCGACGCCATTCGCCGGGCACTTGCCACCCTGCCCCGGTACACGCCGACCGAAAATGCCCGCGTCTTCTCCGAGGTAGAGCGGCGGGCGGCCGCCGCCCTCGGGGTGGGCAGCCACGCCCTCGTTGATGCGACGAACCTTACACCCGGCGACCGCCGCCGGTTCCTCGCCCTCGCCCAGGGGCTGGCCGTTCCCGTCGTCGCCATCCGCCTCACGGCGCCCGCCGCCATCGTTCAGGAACGGCTCAGCGGTCCGCGAAACGGTTCCTCCGAGGCCGGCTTCGCGGTCTACGAGCGGATGCGGCCGCGGGCCCGGCCGTTCGCCGGACGGTCGGTGGTGGTGGATACGCGCTATCCCCTGGGACCGCCCCTTCGCCTTGTCGCCGCGCTTCTGGGAGAATCGAGC
>JANMTH010000190.1:0-14053 GCA_031390305.1 Thermoflexaceae bacterium | reverse complement strand
GTCACGTCTTTCACAGCCACGACCTCGGTGTCTCCCGAGCCGAACCGCTTCGTAACGTGGTCCACCTGTAGCCCTGTCTTGCTCATCCCTGTCCTCGTCGCATTGCCGTCACCGGCTCGAGGCCGGCGAGTTGCCTGGCCGGCAGGAGCGCGGCCACCGCCGCCAGGACTACGGAGATCGCGGCGACGCGAAGCACCGAACCCGGGCTGAGAGAAAGCACCATGAACTCGTTCGAGCGAGGGATCGCCTCGGAAAGGAACAGCGTGATGGCCACCGCGGCTGCCAACCCGAAGCCGGCAGTGATGATCGCCTGGAGCACCACGACCTGGTAGAGCCGTCCATTGGGAACGCCAATCGCCTTGAGCACGCCGTACTCTCTTCGGCGGGCGATGGTCGCCATGTACACGGTCAGGACAACCACCGCCAGACCAGTCATATAACCGGCTGTGTTCATGATGCCGATGATGTCCGCGCTCATGTCCTGGACAAGCTTGCGTTCCTGCGCCGCGAACTCCGCGCGTGTTTGAACGGTGACGCCGCCGACGCTTTGGGCGATGCGCGACGAGACAGCGGAAGCAGAATCGCCGGCTGCTACTTTGACGAGCACGAAGCTTATGACATCCCCTCCGCCACGGACCTCGGCGAAGCCCTCCATCCTGACGAAGGTGACGGAGCTGACGAGACTCGACGTGCCCGAGGTCAGTCCCGCAATCCTCTTCTCCTTGCCGAGCACCGTCACCTGATCGCCAACTCCTACGCCCGCCTTCGCGGCGATTGCATGGTCGATGATGGCCTCGCCCGGCCCGGGCTCCGAAGCACCCGCGACGATCCGCCACGGTCCGCCCATCGGGGCACCGGGCGGTACGCCGAAAATGTACGCGATGTATTCCTTGCCGCCTGCCTCGATCATGTCCTGGGCGTAAAGGATAGGAACGGCCTGCTGGACTCCAGAGACTGCGGCGACCTCGTCCGTCACCGACGCGGGCAGCGCCGAGGCCGACATGTGCATCGTGCGCACGCCTTCCTGAGAGACCCAGATATCCGCGCCCGCTCGGTCGATGTAGATGGTAAGCCGACCGGAAGCGCCTTCGAAGACCGCTCCGAAGAAGAGCACGAGCGTGAGGGCGAGCCCGAGGCCGCCGACCGACAGAAGGAGGCGAGTCTTGCTTTGCACGAGGTTCGCCATGGCGAGATGGAACACCGCCTTACCTCCTGAACACTTCTGCCGGAGCGAGGCGTCCGGCCGAGCGGGCGGGCATCAGGCCGCCGGCAAGAGCCATGGTCAATCCAGCTGCGATGGTCACGGCGATCGCCGACGGTTCGATGACGATGAGGAACTGGGGTCTCGTAGAGGTGACGAGCCAGCGCATAGCGAAGGCGAAGCCGACGCCAAACACCGCGCCCAGGCTTCCGGCCGTCAATGACTGCGCAGCCACCACGCGATAGAGCAGACCGTTCCGCGCGCCAATCGCCTTGAGGATGCCATACTCAGCACGGCGCTCATTGGTGGCGGTGTAGATCACCATCCCGACGACGAGGGCACCGACGACGAACGCGGCCGCGAGCATCAGCAGAATGACCTGGTCAACAATTCCGGCTACCACTTCGGCGTCGTTGTCCATCAGCTCTCGCTTGAGCAAGACGTTTCTGCCCGGCACCGCCCGCAGCCGCGCAACCAGTTCGGCGGCCGTTGTTCCCGGCGCTGGTGTCACAAGAAGAACGCTGGAAGCGCCCGGTGCAAGAACCAGAGCCTCGACCGCGGTTTTCCGAGCGAACGCGTAGCTCCCGGTCCAGGAGGCGGTCTCGTTCGAGAGGCCAACGACCGTCAGCTCGCGTCCGGCGACTTCGACCGAATCCCCAATTCCGACGGCGTGACGGCGTGCGAGGACGCGGTCGAGGATGACCTCATCATCGGCTTCCGGCTCGCGACCATCGTTGAGTGCCCAGGGGCCGCCGCCGAGACGGGAGTCGTATCCGATCAGCTTGAGGACCTCTTTCGTGCCGTGGAAGTCAGAGAATCCCAACGTGATGAGGATCGGTGTGACGCTGGCGACGCCCTCGGCGGACGCCACAGCTTCGGTGACTTCGGGGGTAAGGAATTGGGCGGAGCCGGCGCTCGTGGTTTTGCCGCCCGGCGGCATGACCGCGACGGAGCCGGGCGCGTTGTCGAGGTAGACCACGGCACTCCGCCTCGCGCCCGCCCGGAGCCCGAGAAGAAAGAGGATGAGCATCAACGCCAGCGCAACCGCGACGACGCTGAGGATGAAGCGCACCCTGTCCTGCAACAGGTTCCGCAGCGCCAGGTGCCAGGCTGACGACAGCGAACTGAGCGCCGGGCCGCCTCGCGTGTCCGTCACTTCAAGAAGTCCGCGGGCGCGGCGGCGACCCTCTGGCGGCAGGCCTCTGAGCGGAAGTGGTAGGTTACGCCCTGATACTCTGCCGTGCCCGCCGCGTCCCTCGCCGCGATCGCCATGCCGCAGACGGGGTCTGTCTCCATCGCCTCATCCCTTCTTTGCTGACCGCAGGGCCTTGCCGACCGTACTACCCGAAGTCGTAGCGTCTCACATGGTTGAGCCGCGGACTACCGGCGACATTGCCCGACTTGGCCCCGCTTTCGGGGACTGGTGGCCCCACCCGCTCCGCGGTATCCGTTGAACTTGTGCCCGCCTTCGGCGCGGGCACGGCTGGTGCCCGATCGGACCCGAGATTGACTACGACCGGACATAGTAGAAGGCTCTCGGGAGTGCCACGCTCAGAACCAGGCTGAAGCATGACGGGCACGACGAGAGGACAGATGCAATGGAAGCAGCGACCGAGACCCGCCAACCGAGCGAGACGATGGCGAAAGACCCCATCTGCGGAATGGTCATCAACAAATCGACTGCGTTGAAACTGGAGCGAAGCGGCCGGACCTACTACTTCTGTAGCCCGAACTGTCTGAAGACGTTCGAATCGCCCGAGCAAGAGATGAAAGCGATGCGGACGCGCGTCTCCATCGCGCTCACGGCGGTCCTCCTGTTGGCGATTGGGCGGGCTGCCGCCTTCATCGCGTTGGCCGCCGGGGCGACGCTCCTGACGTGGGCGCCCATTCCGGGCCTGCCATGGCTGACATGGGGCCGTTGGCTCTTCGTGCTCGTAACGCCCGTCCAGTTCATCGGCGGATGGACATTCTACAAGGGAGCCTGGAGCGCGATCAGAACGCGCAACATAAACATGGACTTCCTGATAGCGCTGGGGACCTCCACGGCTTACCTGTACAGCGTCGCCGTCGTGTTCTTCCCTTCGGCCCTCCCGGTGAAGGTCGGCGAACGAGAGGTCTACTTCGAGGTCTCGGCGGTGATCATCGCCTTCGTTCTCCTCGGCAAGTACATGGAGGAGGCGATTAAGCAACGGTCATCGGCCGCGGTCCGCAAGCTCCTCGACTTGCGCCCGGCGACCGCGAACGTCATTCGCGAAGGCCAGGAGATGGAGGTACCAGCCGAGAGCATCGCCGCCGGTGAGATCGTGGTTGTCCGGCCCGGTGAGCGTATCGCCACGGACGGGACGGTGGTCGATGGCGGTTCGTCCGTCGATGAATCCATGCTCACTGGCGAATCGATGCCGGTCGAAAAGGAGCCTGGAGACCCGGTGATCGGCGGAACCTTCAACCAATCGGGAACGTTCCGGTTCATCGCTACGCGCGTAGGAGCGGAAACAGCCCTTTCCCAGATCGTGAAGCTGGTTGAAGACGCACAGGCGACAAGCGCACCGATTCAGCGCCTTGCCGACCAGGTGACCCGGGTCTTCGTCCCGGCGGTCGTGTTGGTCGCGGTCTTTTCCTTCTTCGGATGGTGGGCGCTCGGAGACTTTCCCCAGGGCCTACTGGCGTTCATCGCCGTCCTCATCATCGCCTGCCCCTGCGCCCTGGGGGTGGCGACACCGGCCGCGCTGATGGTGGGCGTCGGCAAGGGCGCCGAGGCGGGAATCCTCATTCGCGGCGGCGACATCCTCGAACGGGCGCAACGGCTCGACACGGTTGTGTTCGACAAAACAGGGACGTTGACGAGGGGCGAGCCGAGTGTGACCGATATCATCCCGCTCGGAGGGATGGACGAAGCCCAGGTGCTCACGCTGGCGGGTGCCGTGGAACTCGGTTCGGAGCACCCGCTCGGAGAGGCCATCGTCCGTGAGGCGGCGCACCGGGGGTTGACGCTCCCGGCCGTTCAGGGGTTCGAGGCACTCATGGGCCTTGGGATCCGCGGGGAGGTCTCGGGGCGGCCCGTGCTCCTCGGGAACCGCCGCTTCTTCTCAGAATCCGGAATCGACCACGCTCCTATCGAGGAGGAGATGGCCCGCCTGGAGGTCGAGGGGAAGACGGCGATGATAGTTGGCCATGATGGTCGCCTGGCCGGCATCGTCGCCGTCGCCGACACGATAAAGCCGGAGGCCCGCGAGGCCGTCGGCGCGCTCCGGCGGGATGGCATCGAGGTCATCATGTTGAGCGGCGACAATGAGCGCACGGCTCGGGCCGTTGCCACAATGGTCGGCATCGACCGGATGATCGCGGAGGTGCTCCCCGGCGAGAAGGCGCGCATCATCCAGGACCTGCAGCGGCAGGGCAAAGTGGTCGGGATGGTCGGTGATGGCGTGAACGACGCTCCCGCGCTGGCCGCGGCCGACATCGGGATCGCCATTGGCTCGGGCTCGGACATCGCCAAGGAGACTGGCGGCATCATCCTCATCAAGGACGACGTTCGGGATGTTGTCACTGGTATCCGCCTCTCGCGGGCGACTATGCGAACGATCAAGCAGAACCTGTTCTGGGCCTTCGCCTACAACACTGTTGGCCTTCCCATCGCGGCCCTCGGCTTCCTGAACCCCATCATCGCGGCGGCGGCGATGGCGTTGAGTTCTCTCTCTGTCATTGTGAATTCCGCGTTGCTGAAGCGCGCCCGCCTGGCGCCGGAGGCGGCGCGTCCGCGCGAGCGGGAGGAGCAATCGCCATGAATGCCGTCGCTTACGTCGCGTTCGCCGTGATGTTCCTGGCTTGCACGGTCGTCATTCTCGGATTCGTCCTCATTTCGTGGTTCGGCTGGGTGCTGGGGGCGCTCTGGATGGCGGTCGCGACGCCGTTCGCGCTGTACGTGCTCTGGCGGCTTTACCGGTATAGCGGCCTGGGCGCGCCAGGACGAGGCGGCAACGGAGAGGGGCGTCCACGATGAGGCTGGCAGTTGGAGTCATGGGTTCCTCCTCCGGAGTGGCCGAGCCGGCACTCACGGCGCGGCTGGAGGCACTGGGGCGGGCGCTCGCTGAGCACGGCTGCACGCTCTCCCGGCCTGCCTTACGATGCCGTCCGCAGGGCGAACAGCGGAACCTCAGCTCGTCATCCAGGTAGCCGACCATCCCGAAATCGAGGAGCGCAAGCCGTCCGTCGTCCGTGACGAGAAAATTTCCCGGGTGAGGGTCTGCGTGAAAGAAACCGGCCTCGAAGACCTGGGTGAGCAGGCCTTCCGCTCCGGCCAGCGCCAACGCCACCGGGTCCGTTCCCGGCGGGAGCGCCCGCGAATCGGCGAGCCGCACGCCGTCGATGCGCTCCATGACGAGCACCCGCTCCGTCGTCATCGCCCAGTAGACGGTGGGGACAACTATGGCCGGCTGGTTCGCGAGAATCTCCCGCAGACGATCGGCGTTGCGGCCCTCACGGACGTAATCGAACTCGGAGCGAAGGGTCCAGGCAAAGTCATCCACAACAGCCGGCAGATCGTAGAAGGTGGCGAATCGACCCCCACTGGCACGCCGGGCGAGGTCCGCGAGGATGATGAGGTCCTGGGCCACGGTCTCTGCAACTCGCGGCTTCTGCACCTTGACCACCACCCGCATGCCATCGCGAAGAACTGCTCCGTGCACCTGTCCGATCGAGGCCGCCGCGAGCGGATTTCGCTCGAACTCGGCGAAGAGTTCGTCCGTGGTTGCGCCCAGTTCCGTCTCAATGATCCTCAGGATCGCCTCCGTCGGCACAGGTGGCACGCGATCACGAAGCTTCTCGAACTCCACCACGTACTCGGGGCCAACGAAGTCCGGCCGGGTGCTGAGGATCTGGCCCAGCTTGATGGCCGTTGTGCCGATGTCTTCCATGGCCAGACGCAGGTGTTCGGCCGTCGTGTATGGCGTTTCGCGCCGCACGTGGCCAAGCCAGCCGCGATGAAGCGGCAGGGCCTACCCGATTCCCGCCTGGTTGACGAGGGCACCCAACCCGTGGCGTGAAAGCACCGCTACGATTTCGCGATACCGCTGTCTCGAGTGGCTTCCCCTGCGTCCGATCATCGCCGCCCGGCGCACAATCTGGCCGAGCGACACCGCGTCGCTTTCGCCGGTTCCGGTGGCGCCGTCAGGGGCCGCCCGTAGCGGTTCAACTTAGCGATGACCGCCATGGCCCATCATCCGTTGATGGACGAAGAGCATGGCAACGAACCCGGCCGCACCAATGGCCAGTCCGATCGGCAATCCGACGATGGGAATCAGCAGGAAGAGCAGGACAATCGACATGCAGCACACCATCATCATGGCCATCATCGCGAAACCGCCGTTGTTCCCGTGGCCGCCCTGCTCACCAGTGTCCTTGAACTCGGTCATCGTACTACCTCCAGTCGTAGTGAATGTACTATCGGCCCCCGGGCGCCACGAATGCAGGGCACAGAGGTCTCGTTTCTCGCGGCCGATCGGACGTGCTTCGGCCTCGACAAGAATCTCCCCACCTGACCTGCTCCAGCACCTGAGGTCCACTCCGCAATTCCCATACGGCGCGACATCCGACCTCCAGCACGACCTGCCCCAGTTCGAGGCCTCTCGACACCTCGGCTATCTCGCAGGCAACACCGTTGCCAACCTGGCAGGGAACGAGTCCGACCCGATAGGCCTGAGATTCGACGAACTCTGGGCGGCCGTCGCCTACCCTAGATAGCCGGTGACGTGGTTCTCGGAACGGGCTGCGGAAGCCCAATGCCGCTTGGGAGGGCGCCCACACGATGTGTGGATCGTGTCGAACTAGCAGGTTCGTTTCAATCCGCGGGCGGCCCGACAGCCAGACTCCGGAAGGTGAAGGTTCCGGAGTCGAAGTCAACGATCTCCGTGCCTTCGCGCAGCTCGCCGCCGAGTAGCCTGAGAGCTAGCGGATCGAGTACCTGGCGTTGGATGACGCGCTTCAAGGGACGAGCTCCGAACAGTGGGTCGTACCCTGCGCGAGCTATTTCCCTCCGGGCCGCATCTGTCACGGTCAACGATATCCGCCGTTCAGCGAGCCGCCCCGCCACTAGCTCCAGCTGCAGGTCGACAATGACGAGGATGTCCGCCTCCGAAAGCTGCCGGAAGATGACGAGCTCATCAATGCGATTCAGGAACTCGGGCCGGAAGTGGCCGCGCACCGCCTCCATCACCCGTTCTCGCATGCCAGCGTCGCTCAGGCCGGACTCCGTGATATAGACGCTCCCGAGGTTCGAGGTCATCACGATGATCGCGTTACGGAAATCGACAACCCGCCCCTGGCCGTCCGTGAGGCGACCGTCGTCGAGCACCTGCAGGAGCACGTTGAAAACGTCTCCGTGCGCTTTCTCTATCTCGTCGAAGAGGATCACCGAGTAGGGTCGGCGGCGGACCGCTTCGGTGAGCTGACCGCCTTCGTCGTAGCCGACGTATCCCGGAGGCGCCCCGATGAGCCGCGCCACTGAGTGTTTTTCCATGTACTCGCTCATATCGATGCGGATCATCGCCCGCTCGTCGTCGAACAGAAACTCAGCAAGCGCCCGGGCGAGTTCCGTCTTCCCAACGCCAGTTGGCCCCAGGAAGATGAACGATCCGATTGGGCGGTTCGGGTCCTGCAGCCCGGCGCGAGACCGGCGGATGGCGTTGGCGATAGCGGTCACAGCTTCATCCTGCCCAACTACCCGGTCGTGGAGGCGTGCTTCCATGAGGATGAGCTTCTGCATTTCCGCCTCCATCAGGCGGCTCACGGGGATGCCCGTCCAGCGCGCCACCACCTCGGCGATGTCGTCGTCGCCGACCTCCTCCTTGAGCAGGCGAGAGGCGCCCGAGGCCGCGTCCACCGCCGCCAGGGCGCCGAGTTGCGATTGGAGTTCGTGCAGCGTGGTATAGCGCAGGCGCGCCACCAATTCGTAGTCGGCTCGCCGTTCCGCCTGCTCAATCTCGAAGTGGAGGCGTTCGATCTGCTCCTTCAGGCCGCGGATCGCAGCGATCCGTTCCTTCTCTTGCTGCCACTGTGCACGGAGGCCTGACTGCTCCTCTTTCTCGGACGAGAGTTCACGCTCCAGCCGCTCGAGGCGCTCCTTCGAAGCCGCGTCCTGTTCCTTCTTGAGCGCCTCACGCTCTACCTCGAGGCGCAGGATGCGCCGCTCCACTTCATCGAGTTCGACCGGAAGGCTGTCGATCTCGGTCCGCAGGCGCGCGCCAGCTTCGTCCACGAGGTCGATCGCCTTATCCGGGAGGAAGCGGTCAGTAATATAGCGGTTCGAAAGGACCGCAGCCGCGACCAGCGCCGCGTCTTTGATGCGCACGCCGTGGTGCACTTCGTAACGCTCGCGCAGGCCGCGGAGGATCGAGATCGTATCTTCGACCGTTGGCTCGCCGACCTTCACCGGTTGGAAGCGCCGTTCGAGAGCGGCGTCCTTCTCGATATACTTTCGGTACTCGTCAAGCGTAGTGGCGCCGATGCAATGCAGTTCGCCCCGGGCCAGCATCGGCTTGAGCATGTTCGAAGCGTCCATTGCGCCCTCGGCGGCGCCCGCGCCGACGACCGTATGCAGTTCGTCGATGAACAACAGGACCCTGCCCTCGGCCTCCTGGACCTCCTTGAGCACCGCCTTCAGGCGGTCCTCGAACTCTCCCCGGTACTTCGCGCCCGCGATGAGCGCACCAAGGTCGAGTGAGATGACCCGCTTGCCTTTGAGGCTCTCCGGCACGTCGCCGGAATTGATCCGCTGGGCCAGCCCCTCGACGATCGCCGTCTTGCCCACGCCGGGTGGCCCGATGAGCACCGGGTTGTTCTTCGTCCGCCGCGAAAGGACCTCGATCGTCCGCCGAATCTCTTCATCCCTGCCGATGACCGGGTCCAGCTTCCCGCTACTCGCAGCCTCCGTGAGGTCGCGCCCGTACTTCTCCAGCGCCTCGTACTTCGCCTCGGGGTTCTGGTCGGTCACACGCTGGTTGCCGCGCAGGTTGACCATCGCCTGGTAGACCGAGTCGCGCGTGAGGGTGAGCTGCTTGAGGTAGCGGCCGGTCTCGCCTTCAGCCTGCTCGACGCAGCCGAGAAAGAGGTGCTCCGTCGAGACGTAGTCGTCCCGGAGGCGTTGGGCCTCCTTTTCGGCGGTGTCAATCGCGCTGTTGAGCATCCCGCCGAGGTAGACCTGTGTGTGTCCGAAGATCTTCGGCCGCTTCCCGAGGATCTCGCGAATGGCGGCGTTGAACGCGGTGGCATCGACCTGCTGCAGGCCGAGGAGGCGCGGCACGACGCCGTCCCGCTGTTCACTCAGGGCCACGAGCAGATGTTCCACCGTGAGTTCCTGGTGCTGCTCTTCCTCGGCCAGGCTCTTGGCCGCGCCAACGGCCTCCTGGGCTTTTTCGGTGAACTTCTGGAGGTTCATGGCAGACTCCCCCGGTGGGCTGGGCCCAGCCGTCTCGCTTTGGCCATTCCTAACCGCGCCTGTACTTCGCGCCAAAACACTGGTGACGCTGCCATCAGGCTGATCGACTACGACCTTCGCGGCCTCGTTTGTTGAGTATCCCGGTTCCGAGGCTTGCCAGCGACCGGCCCACCTCCCGCCAGCCGCTGGCAAGCGGATGCTTCCTGCTCAAGCGTCCCGCTGGGATTGCCGGCCTTCGTGCAAGGATCCCCGCGAAGCCCCTTCGTTGACGCCCTACGGGAACGATCTTGATGCTCTTTGGACGGGCCTCGGGCTTCTTCGGAATCGACAGCCTGAGCACCCCATGCTCCAAGGTAGCCGTGGCCTTTTCCGCATCGATGGTCGGCGGCAGGCGGAGGCTGCGCTGGAACGAGCCAACCCTGAGTTCCTTGCGCGGGTAGTGCTCCTCGGTCACCTCGTCCTCGTGACGGGATTCGCCCTTGATGGTGAGCACTTCGTCGTTGACGGAAATCTCGATGTCCTTGGGATCGACGCCAGGAACCGGGGCGCGGATAACGTATTCCGCGTCGGTCTCGTAGACATCGAGACCAAGATCGACCGGCCCGAATTCCTCGACCGAGCGGCAGCCGGAGAAGTGGACGATGGCAGGATCGAAGAGTGAATTCCCCCCCACGGTCCCGCCAATGCGGAGGAGCAAAGCATGACGACGAAATGCCGCTGTGACCGGCCAACGCGGCCACGTTCGCCGAGCTGCGGCGACAGCTAATCGTCGAGTCGGTGAGTCTGGCCGCGCTATCGGAGCAGCAGATCCGGAGGTCTGGGCGGTGACCACAGCACGTTGTCGGGGAACAGGACTTTGCCTATAATCAGCGACATGTCAAGCGAAACTCAGAGCCCCGCCAGGCGAAGCAATAACGATCCGTTTGTGCCCCTCGTGTACCCGGCGCCGATGCTCTCGAGCCCGAACGCCTTTCGGCTCGAGCACCTCGTCCATTCCGGGCCATCCGTGGTGACGCCGCGCCGCGCAGTCGTCCGTCCGGGCATGCTTGCCCCGGACTTCGCGCTCGACGGCACGGACGGCTCCCGCATGGTGTTAAGCGAACTGCGCGGGACTCGCGTGCTGTTGAGGCTGACCCGGGCGGTATCAGCCACCATCATCTGACCCCTCTGCCTACCGGGTCTGTATGACCTGGCTGAAACCTACAAGCACTTCCCCGATCGCGGGGTCGATCTCCGTGTGATCCTGCCCTTGCCAATGGACGAGTGCCAGGAGGTCGTCGAAAGCCTGCAACTGCCTTACCCGCTCTACGCGAACGCGGATTGGAGCGTGTTCGAGGCGTACGGCACCGGCCACCTGATCCACGCGCCGAAGCAGTCATGGATCGGCATCGACCCCGAAGGACTCGTCCGTTACACGTGGTTCCTGGGGACGGTCGGCCGGATCGGACAGGTGCCTCTCGCCCTCGAAGCGCTCGACCAGTTCGACGAGGCATCCGAGTGACCGACGGGTCATTCGCCGACTATGCGGTCGGCGACCGGGTCTGGTGCCTCGCCTGGGTAGGGCAGCCGTTCGAGGTGGTTGGCAAGGACGAGGACCACGAGGTTATCGCTCTCGAGATTCCCGAGGGCTGGGATGTCTCTGGCCAGATCGACATCTTCCCCGAGACGATGTTTATGCTCTCGAAGGAGCATTGGGACCAGATATGGTACTGGCCCGATCGTGCGGGTCAGCGCTACGACGAGGTGTTCGACCGCTTTGTGGCGCGGCACGTTGTGGGGCAGGTCGTCCCGGGCTACGTCGTCGGCGAGGGGCTGGCGGGCCATGTTGCCCCCGGGGGCTACGAGCCAAAGGCGGCGATGATGTTCCGGATCACCTCGATCACCACGGACATCGGCCAGGTGGTGGTCGAGCCGGTGGCCGCCATCGGGCCGGCCAACGAGCTGATTCACGGGCCCAGCAGCGGCGTCCCGGCCCAGGACTGGCGTGCCTGCGGCCCGGCTGTCCCGATCCGGATCGAGATGAAGCTCTACCGCTGGGTGCTGACGTTCGGCGCCTTCGCGCTGAATTGGTACGACCTGCCCGATCCGGCGAAACGGCTGCGGGAGGGAGCCCGGGCGGTTTGAACTGTGGCGCGAGGGCATCCTTGGGGGGGGGGGACAGCGTCCGAACAACCCGCGCCCGCTGTGGGGCGCGACTACCTGGGGTTGGGTGGGCCGGGCGGCATCGAGCTGCCTGACGCGACCGCTCCCGTGTGGTCGCGGTACTGTCCGGTGAGGCGCGCAGCCAACGGGCCAGCGGCCAACGGCCAACCGCCAACGGCCAACGGCCAAGGCCCCGGCGGCGCATCCTCGGGTACACTGGGCGGGACGGCCGTGCGGGGGCCGCCGCTCCATTTCCCGACCCGTGGAGGACGACTCATGACCAGCGCGAGCGCTCGCAAAGAACTGCCCAAGGCGTATGAGCCGGCGAGCGTCGAGTCGCGCGTCTACGAGATGTGGGAGCGGGGCGGCTACTTCCAGCCGAGGATCGACCCCGACCGAGAGCCCTACTGCCTCGTGATGCCTCCGCCGAACGTGACGGGCGAGCTGCACCTCGGGCACGGCCTCGAAGACGCGATCAGCGACGCCCTCGTCCGCTGGCACCGGATGCGTGGCGACCCCACGCTCTGGCTGCCGGGGGAAGACCACGCGGGCATCGCCACCCAGAACGTGATCGAACGCGAACTGGCGAAGGAGGGCCTTTCGCGACACGACCTCGGCCGCGAGGCGTTCGTCGAACGGACGTGGATGTGGGTGCGAAAGTACCGCGGCCGGATCACCGAACAACACAAGAAGCTGGGGGCCAGCGCCGACTGGTCACGCGACGTCTTCACCCTGGACCCGGGGATCGTGAAGGCCGTCCGCACCACCTTCGTCAACCTCTATAAGGACGGCCTGATCTACCGGGGCCTGAGGATGATCAACTGGTGCCCGCGCTGCGAGACGGCCCTGAGCGATCTCGAAGTCGACTACGTCGAAGAGGCGGCGAAACTCTACTACATCCGCTACCCCGTAATCGGCGAAGGCGGGATGCCGCTGACGGACGCCGTGGTCGTCGCCACCACCCGCCCAGAGACGATGGTCGCCGATACCGGCGTCGCCGTGAACCCATCCGACGACCGCTACGAGGAGCGCATCGGGCGGATGCTCCTGCTGCCGATCATCGGCCGCGAAATCCCCGTCGTCGGCGACGACGCCGTGAAGACGGACTTCGGGACCGGCGCGGTCAAGGTCACCCCGGGCCACGACCCGAACGACTGGGAGATCGGCCAGCGCCACGACCTCCCGGTGATCATCGCAATCGACCGTGAAGGGAAGATGAACGACGAGGCCGGTCCGTATTCGGGGATGACATGGGAGGACGCGCGGACGGCGATCCTGAAGGACCTCGAAGACGGCGGCTTGCTCGAACGCGTCCAGGACTACACCCACAGCGTCGGCCACTGCAGCCGCTGTACGACGGTGGTCCAGCCGATTCCGAGCGAGCAGTGGTGGATCGCGGTGAACAAGGAGTACGAGCCGGGCCGTTCGATGGCGGGCGAGGCGGCGGCGGTGGTACGCGATGGGCGCCTCCGGATCGTCCCGGAACGGTTCCAGAAAGACTACCTGCGCTGGCTCGACAACATCCGCGATTGGTGCATCAGCCGCCAGCTCTGGTGGGGCCACCAGATCCCCGTCTGGTATTGCGAACAGGGCCATCAGACAGTCGTAGTTTCGGACCCCGAACAGTGCGCCGAGTGCGGCAGCCGCGAGCTGCGCCAGGACGAGGACGTGCTCGACACCTGGTTTTCTTCCGGCCTCGCGCCCCACGCTGACCTCGGCTGGCCGGACACCGAGGCCGAGGATCTGACGTACTTCTACCCCACCAGCGACATGCAGATGGGTTACGACATCATGTTCTTCTGGTGCGCGCGGATGGTCCTCTTCGCGACCTACAACATGCGGTACCTCGGGCCGGAAAAACAGGTCCCGTTCCGGACCGTGCTCTTCCACGGGCTTATCCGCGATACCGACGGCAACAAGATGACGAAGTCACGCGGGAACGTGGTAGACCCGCTGGAGTGCGTGCAGCAGTACGGGGCCGACGCCTTCCGCTACGCCGTCCTCACGGGTGCGACGATGGGCGCGGACCAGAAGTACAGCGACGAGCGGCTGACAACGGCGCGGAACTTCGCGAACAAGCTCTGGAACACGGCCCGCTTCGTCCTCATGAAACTCGATGGCCGCGAAGTGAAACGCCCGCACCCGCTGGACCGCGAAACGTACGCCCTTGAGGACCGCTGGATCCTCTCGCGGCTGGAGCAGCTCGAACTCGACGTCGATCGGCTGTTTCGCGACTACCAGCCGGGCGAGTGCGCGCGAAGCGTCCAGGAGTTCCTCTG
>JANMTH010000182.1:0-13757 GCA_031390305.1 Thermoflexaceae bacterium | reverse complement strand
GAGAGGAAGCCGTTGGTGGCGCCGCCGTGCTTGACGACGCGGGTATCGCCGATGGTGTCGAGCATCCAGGAGACGCCGACCTGTTCGCACATGCTGCCGGCCTCGGCGAGGGGTGTTTGCATGAAGGCGACGGTCTCGGGGCGCAGGGGAGGCTCGGCGGCGGCGGGAACGCTTTCGCCGAGGTGGAAGGCGGCGTAGCGAAGCTGGTCCGGGACGTTGGAGATGATGCCGCCGCCGGGGCCGATGCTTCGAGGCATCCGCCAGGGGGTGGCCACCACGGGGCCGGCGGCCGTCCGGATGTGGCCAACGGCGACGCGATGGACGAGCGCATCTTCCGGCAGATAGGTGCTCAGCTCCATACCCAGCGGCGCGAAGACGCGGCTGGTGACGACTTCGTCGAACGGCTGGCCTTCGAGGAGCTCGATGATCCGTCCGAGAACATAGAAACCGGCGTTGTTGTAGGAGAAGGCGGTCCCGGCCGGCACGACCTGGGGCGAACGGGCCATCTTCTCGACGATTCGGGCGATGGCGTCGGCGCCGCGGCCGGTATCGCGGAAGTAGTCGCCCACCCAGCCTCCGTGATGGGTGACGAGGTGTGTCACGGTCAGGCGCTCGGCGTCTTCTTCCGATTCGAGACGAAAGGCTGGCAGGTAGTCGCGGACGCGTGCGGCGAGGTCGAGGCGACCCTCCTCGACGAGCATCATGGCGACGGTGGCGGTGAAGGTCTTCGAGGTCGAGCCGATTTGGAAGAGGGTCTCGGGCGTGACGGAGAGCGGATGGCGAACGCTGGTGAGGCCGAAGCCCTGAGCGTGGAATCGGCCGTCATGGAGGAGGCCGACGGCGACGCCGGGCACATCGAGGCGCTCCATTTCGGCGCGCACGAAGGCGGCGATCGGTCCGGGAAGGGGTGCGTAGTCCATGGCGGGCATGGTACGCGGGAGAAGGGATGATCGCGCGCTGCTTGTCGCCGGACGGGATGTACGCGTGTGTTAAAGACATACCGACAGGCACTCTGTAAAGGCGCATAGTCGGACCGAAGAGGCGTAAGCGGGAGGAATTCGGCGGCCGGAACCTGTTTCGGAGACCGTGGGGACGCGGCCATGGCCTTACCGGCCTTCACGCCGGCCACTGTGACGCTGGCGGTTCGAGCCGCCCGCGTCCGGCCAAGGTTTACGGATGGATCTCGCACGTGAGAGGCATTGATCATGTGCCAGGGCGAGGGTAAGGCTCATGGGCCGTCCGCTCGGGCCACGGCACCGCGCGAGAGCGGGCCAGAGTTCGCGGCGTGTGGCTTCGCAAACGACCAGGAGATCCGGCCTTCTCCGTGAGATGCAGGCGTTTCTGGCGACGCGTGGCGGGACACGCCAGGTGACGCCAGTTGCTGACCTCCTTCGCGAAACGGCGAGCGTCCTCCGGCACGCGTTGCCGCCGTCTGTGCACCTCGTCCTGGAAGAGCCAGACCAGGCCTTTCGGGTGGACGTGGATGTCCCCCAGATCCAGCAGGCGCTGATGAACCTCGTGATCAACGCGAGCCACGCTGTCGATGGTTCCGGGCGCATCGAACTGGCCGCGAGGGGCACCCGTGAACAGGGAGACGAGCCGGGCAACGCTCGAATCCAGGTTCGGGACGACGGTGAAGGGATGAGTTCCGAGGTGCTGGCTCGGGTGTTTGACCCGTACTTCACCACGCGCAGCGAGGAAGGCGGGTCGGGGCTGGGACTGGCGATGGTGCATGGCACGGTGGTGGCACACGGCGGGACGATCCGCGTGCGATCGGAGCTGAACAAGGGGACGACATTCACGATTCAGCTTCCCCTTGCGGACCGGGACCGTGCCGGAGGCTCAACGGAAGGGCGGTCGTCCCCGTCACGGACGCCAGTTGGGGTGGCCGGTTGAGGGCGAACCGAGGGAGCATTACGCGAGGAGTGAGGCGAAGCGGTAATAGAGGGGGATGCCGATGGCGAGGTTGAAGGGGAAGGTGATGGCGAGGGCCGCCGTGAGGTAGTACCCCGGATTCGCCTGGGGGAGGGCGAGGCGGACTGCCGCCGGCGCGGCGATGTAGGAAGCGCTCGCGGCGAGCGCCGCCAGAACGGTGGTGCCGCCCACGGAGAGGCCGACTGCGGCGCCCACCACCGCGCCAAGGAAGCCATGGAACAGCGGCAGGGCCGTGCCGAAGGCCACAAGGAAGAGCCCGCCCTTGCGCAGATCCTTAAGCCGCCCCGCCGCCGTGACGCCCATCTCCAGCAAGAAAAGCACGAGTACGCCAGCGAACGGTTCGACGAAGAAACCCCCTACCCGATCGAGCCCGTCCTTCCCGCTCAGCAGGCCGATTGTGAGGCCGCCGAGGAGGAGGACGACGCCCCGTCCACCAAACACTTCCCGTACCGCTGCGCCCAGGCCGCCGTCACCACCGATCGCCCGCCGGGCGATGAGGAGGGCGACCACGATCGCCGGAACCTCCATCAGCGCGACGAGGGCCGTCATGTACCCCTCGACGGGCACGGAGAGTTGATCCAGGAAGGCCAGTGTCGCCGTGAACGTCACGATCGAGACGGAGCCGTAGTGGGCCGCCAGGGCTGCCGCGTCCGGGACGCCCATCCTCCCCAGCCGGCGGGCGATGCCGTAGCTCCAGAACGGGATAGCCAGGCCAAGAGCCACCGCCGCGAGCGCCGGCAGCCAGACGTCGCCCGGTGAGCTTATGGAGAGTTCGGCCCCGCCCTTGAGACCGATCGCAAGAAGCAGGTACACCGTTAGTGCGGAGTGAATCGCCTCAGGCAGCTTGAGGTCCGTCCGCATGAACACGGAAGCAGCCCCGAGCCCGAACGCGAGGACAGCCGGAGAGGTGAGATTCGTGCCAGCAAGATCGAGTGAGTCCAAGGAGCGTGCCGTCCGTCTGAAGTGCCGGATCAGAATACGCGACTTATGTGTCGTGTGTCCAATATCCTACGACACCCGCCAGTCAGCTAGCCGGGCCCGCCGGCGAGGACGGCGGCTTCGAGGACTTCGCGGCCGAGGCCGAGGCCCTCGTTGGCTCCTGCCCTGGTCCAGTGTTCGGCGAGGACGTGATCGTAGAAGCGGGCCATCTCGACGCCGATCCGGGACCAGCGATAGCGCTCCACGGATTTCCGGGCGGCGCGGCTGAAGTTCGCCCGCAGCTCGGGATTGCAGAGGAGGACTTCGAGCTTTTCGGCGAACGGCTCGGGACAACGCCAGGGGATGAGGTAGCCCGTCACGCCGTCAGTCACCGTCGATACGAGCCCGCCAACACGAGAAGCGACCACGGGCGTGCCACAGGCCATCGCTTCGACGGCGACGAGGCCGAAGCTTTCGTAGTAACTCGGCACGACGCAGACATCGGCGGCGCTGTAGTAGACCGGGAGAAGGTCATGGGCGACGGCGCCTTCGAAGCGGACGTTGCCGGCGATTTCGAGGTCCCGGGCCTGGGCTTCGAGCTCGGCGCGGAGGGGCTCGGCGCGGTCGTCGCCGCCGACGATGAGCAGGGTGGCGCCCGGTTCGCTGAGCTGGGCGACGGCGCCGATGAGGATATCCACGCCCTTCAGCCGTTCGAGGCGGCCGACCCAGACGATGACGGGTGTATCGGGGGGAAGGCCGAGGCGCGCGCGGGCGGCGGTGCGGTCCATCGGCTGGAAGAGGTCGAGATCGACGCCACAGGGGATGGTGTGCATGCGCGCGGGGTCAGCGCCGTAGTAGCGCTGGAGAAGGAGACGTTCGTGGTCGCTGGCGGTGAGGATGGCCTCGGCGCGGCGGGCGATCTCGCGTTCGTGATGGATACGGCTGGTGGGCTCATGTTCGCTGATGCGGGCGCGGTTCTTCACCTCGGCGAGGGTGTGGAACATGATGGCGTGGGGGACATGGAGTTCGTGGGCGAGAATGCCGCCGGCCCAGCCGCTCTGCCAGTAGTGGCTATGGACGAGGGCGTAGGGCTTGCGCTCCGAATCCGCGAAACGGCGCATGTTGCGGGCGAATTCGGGCAGGTGCTCGACGATCGCCTCTTTTTCGACGGGCGCGGGTGGGCCGGCTTCGATGCGGACGAGGCGCAGGCCGGGCGCGATCTCCTCGACGACGGGGAGGTCGCCATCGAGCCGGGTGAAGATGTCGATCTCGTAGCCGAGGCGGGCGAGTTCACGGGAGAGTTCGAGGACATAGACGTTCATACCGCCGGTTTCGCGGCCGCCAAGCGGTGCGAGGGGGCTGGTGTGGGCCGAAACCTGAGCGATTCGCATGGTGGGTGAGTCTACGTCCTCGGGGATTCGGTACGGCCTTCCATTGTGTCTCCGGCGGGGGGAATCGCCAAGATGCCAAGAGCGCCAAGGGGCCGCCAAGGGGGATGAATGGGGTCGCCAAGCCGGCAGCGCCGACGGGAAGGAGAGGAATCCACTCTCCCGATCCTTGGCGTCTTGGCATCTTGGCGATGAGAAGGCCGTTGGCGTGTGGGTCAGCGGTGGAGGGAGAGGCGGATGATCCGTTCCGGAAGGCCGCCGAGGTGGCGCTTGTACTCTTCCTGGCCGCGGAGGAAGTCGAAGCGGCGCTTGCCCCGAGCGATGGCGTCTTTGAGACAGAGGGCCTTGGAGAGCAGGCCGACGGCGAGGTGGGCGTGTTCGGGGTCGTAGCCGCTGTTGTACAGGTAGACGGCGGCTTCGTCTTCGAAGGTGAGGAGCATCGCGACCGGCGCGGAATCGAGAGTGAGGACGCCGAGGCGGGCGAGCCCGGCCTCGGCGAGGCCGACAGCGATGTCACGGAGGAAGGCGGCCATTGGGGGCGCGAGGAACGCGGCCTTGTCCTGGTGGCTGGCGGCCATGAGGGCGAGGAGATGATCGAATCGCGCGGCGATCTGGGCGGGCTCGCCGTACGACTCGAACGAGATCGTGCCGGCGGCTTCGAGACGGCGGAGCTTCCGCTGGAGTTCGTGGCGGTCGTGTTTCGGGAGGCCGGCGAGATAGCGCTCCCAGGAATCGGGAAGCAGGATGCCCGGGCTGACGGCCTCGTCCTCTTCCATGACGGCCCAGCCGTGGCCTTCGGCGGTTGCGGCGAGCGCTGGGCGCATCGGATCGCCTTCGCGCAGGCCCCAGAGGGTCGCGCGGGAGGTCATGTCGGCGTTGAAGAACTCGAAGAGGGTGTCGGCCACGGCCTCCTCGGCGCCGGGAAGGGCGAGGGGCCCGGCGTAGTCGCAGACGTTCGCGTCGCCGGCCCAGGTGGCGCTCACCGAGTCCATGGAGAGGGCCGCGACGCCGACGAACTCCTCGTCACGGCGGAAGGCGAGGAGGACCGGTTCGCCGCCGGGATCGAAATGGCGGAGCCAAGCATCGAGGAACGCCGGATGCTGGAATGGGACGGCGTTAGGTACGGCGCGGTAGAGCGCCTCCCACTGGGGACGGAGGGCGGCGAAGGGCTCGCTGGTGACGAGGACCTGTGGTTCGGCGCTCTCGGGGTCGTCACTCACTGGCCCTCACCCCCCGGCCCCCTCTCCCGCCTCCTGCGTCGCGGGCGAGGGGGAGACGGCGGAGATTCGTGATCGCCAACGAGCAACGGAAGTGGGAGGGCGAGGGGCGCCGTCATCGCCCGGCGACGAGGGAGAGGAATTCGGAGCGGGTGACGCTGGATTGCTTGAACTGGCCGCGCATGGCGCTGGTGACCATCCGGCTGCCCGGTTTCTGGACGCCGCGCATGGTCATGCAGAGGTGTTCGGCTTCGACCACGACGGCGACGCCATCGGGCTTCAGGGTATTCATGATCGCCTCAGCCACCTGGGTGGTGAGCTGCTCCTGAATCTGGGGGCGGCGGGCATAGCCTTCGACGACGCGGGCGAGCTTGCTGATGCCGACGACCCGGCCATCGGGAACGTAGCCGACGTGGGCATGGCCATGGAAAGGAAGGAAGTGGTGTTCACACATGCTGTAGAAGGGGATGTCGCGGAGGATCACCATCTCGTCGTGGGCGACTTCGAAGCCGACCTGGAGGTGGATGGCGGGGTCGATGAAGAGGCCGGCGAAGATCTCGGCGTACATGTCGGCGATGCGCCGTGGGGTTTCGCGGAGGCCTTCGCGATCGGGATCTTCGCCAATGGCCTTGAACAGCTCCGCGACCGCGAGCTTGATGCGCTCGTGGTCTACCGGGTGGGAATCAGTCAACATACACCTGCGGCCGCGCGGATAATCGCGACGTGATGATCGTAGAAGGGTTCGGACGCGGGATCAAAGCGGGCGACTTGGCGGAGGCCGGGCGGATGAATCGCCAAGATGCGAAGAGCGCGAAGGGGTGGGGAGGCGGAGGGTACTCCTGGGCCAACGCGGGACTCCCACGGTGTGGAGCGACGTTGGGCCGCCGTTGTGGCCCGGGGCTGGCGAGTCACTCGGCGAGCCAGCGGCCTTCGAAGCCGGTCGGGGGCTGTTGTTCGGCAAACGGCCAACGTTCTCCGAAGCGGCCCCAGTAGACGACCTCGTTCACGGCTTTGCGCTTGACCGGGCCCTGTTTGTCGGTGGGGTAGCCGATCGGGAGGAGGCAGTAGACCTGGTTGTTTTCGGGGATGGCGAACATTTCGTAGAACTCCTCGGGGTGGCCGAGGGGGAGGTTGAAGATCGAGCTGCCAAGGCCGAGGGCGCGGGCCGCGAGCTGAAGGTTCTGGACGGCGGGGAAGACGCTGCCGCCGGGCGTGGAGTGGCGCCCTTTGAGGCCGAGAACGACGATAACCGCGGGGACGGTCGCGAGGTTGTGCGAGAGATGCTCGACGCTGCGCAGGGAGAGCCGCTGCGAGCGGGGGAGGGCATCGATGGCGGCGGAATCGCCGAAGCGGGACTGGTAGCGGGCCCAGCCTTCGAGCGACCATTCCTGAAGCTTCGCCTTTGCGGCGGGGTCGGTGATGACGAGGAAGCGCCAATCCTGGGCGTTCTGGCCAGAGGAAGCGCGGATCGCGGCGTCGAGGAGCTGAAAGAGCACCTCATCCGGGATGGCGTCTGGCTTGAAGCGGCGGAGGGCACGGGTGGTGTAGATGGTTTGGAAGAGTCCGGGGCCGTCGGTGGTCATGGTTGGCCATTATTCCGCCGGTGGGCTCGGAAGGCCATTCCGGTCACGCTATACTGGAAGGACCACGCTGAGGAGCGCGCCAAATGACAGCGCCGACGATACCGCGCGTTACGCCCGAGGACCTGCTGGCGATGGACGATGGCCACCGCTACGAACTGATCGACGGTGAGCTGGTGGAGCGCGAAATGAGTTACGAATCAAGCTCGGTGGGCGCTCGGTTCATCGTGGAGTTCGGTATCTGGGACAGGACCTCTCACCGAGCGAACCTGGCCGGTGCTGACGCAGGGTTGCAGATTTATCCGTGGGCGCCCTCTCAGGTGCGGTTCGCGGACGCTTCGCTCACCTTCCTCGATCGCTTGCCTGGCGGGCGTGCGGGCGATGGACACTCACGGGTGGCGCCGGACGTGGTGGTCGAGGTTGTTTCGCCAAACGATGGAGCGGATGAAGTCGAGCGGAAAGTGCAGGAGTACCTGCGCGCGGGGGTGCGGCTCGTCTGGGTGGCCTACCCGGAGACGCGAACCGTCCACATCTTTCGGCCGAACGGCAACGACTCGACGATTCGCGGTGATGAACGGCTGACGGGCGAGGAGATCCTTCCCGGGTTCAGCGTCTCGCTCGACGAACTCTTCGGCGGCGTAGAATCGGCGAAGTGACGCGCCTTCGCCCCAAGCCGAACTCCACGCCGGACGACCTCGCCTTCGGCATCAACCCGTGCGCCATCGCGCTCGAAGTGGGGGCCGTGAAGTCGCTCCAGTACCTGCGGGAGACGCGGAACGAGCGGGTCATGGCGCTCGTCGAAGAGGCCCAACGGGCCGGCGTCGGCATCCAGCCCGTGGACCTCGGCCGGCTGGACGAATTGACGGCCGGGGGAGTGCACCAGGGCGTCCTCGTGAGGCTCCGGGAGCTGGAGCCTATCGACCTGAAGGCGGTCGCACGGGCGGCGCGGGCGGCCTCGCTGGCCGTCCTCCTGGACGGGATTACCGACCCGCAGAACGTCGGCGCGATCTTGCGGACGTGCGTCGCGGTCGGCGCGGACGCGGTCGTCCTGCCCTTGCGGCGGGGGGCGTTGCTCACGCCCGGAGTTCATCGCGCGAGCGCGGGGCTCAGCTTCTTCGCGCCGGTGGCGGCGCCCCAAAACCTGGCGATGGCGATCGCCACGCTGAAGGAGGCGGGCTATTGGGTAGTCTCGGCCGATGCCGGTGAGGGTTCGCAGCCGGCAACAGCCTTCGATTGGCCGATGAAGACGGCGCTGGTGCTCGGCAGCGAAGGCGAAGGCGTCTCGCATCTCCTCCGCAAGGAGAGCGATTTCGCCGTGGCTCTGCCGATGGACCCTCGCGTCGAGTCCCTGAACGTTGGTGTCGCCTGCGGGGCGCTGAGCTACCTTTACCGGCGTCAGTGGCCGCGTGGCTGAGCCGTTCTTCATGCGGAAGGCGACGGATATCGAAAAGGCGAGCGCCTTCGAAGCCTGGGGCGGCCTGGTAATCACGCCCGAACGGACGTATCGAGCTTCCGAAGTGGAAGGGGCTGTCCTGGTGTTGCCTACGGGCGAAGTGGGCTCAGCAGTCACCTGGTTCCTGGGGCAAAGGGGCGAGGCGGAGGTGACGACGCTCAACGCGTTCGCCCCTGGACGGGGCTACGGCCGGACGCTGCTCCGCCATGCTGAGGATGAGCTGCGGCGGCGAGGCGCGCGCCAGGCGAAGCTGTTCACGACGAACCCGAACATTGGAGCGATCACCATCTTCCTCGGCCAGGGATGGCGTGTCGTCCGAATCCACCTCGACGCGATGGACGCGGTCCGCGCCAGGAAGCCCGCGGTTCCGCTTGAGGAAGACGGCTTGCCGCTGCGGGACATGTGGGAGTTGGTGAAGGAGCTTTGACGGGGCGGGGAGAGCCCTACAGCCCCTGAACCGGCGCTGTGGTACTCATACCAGCATGTGGCGCGGCGCCGTTCTTCTGATCGCCTTCGTGGTGCTGCTCGGTTTCGCGAGCGGCGGCCAGCCGCCCGCCGCGGCACAGGGAAGCGTGACCTGGAAGGCCTGTGGCGGCGGCTTCGAATGCGCCACCCTCGATGTCCCACTCGACTACACGAAGCCAGCGGCGAGAACGATCGAACTGGCCCTTGTGCGCCTGCCGGCGACGAAGCCAGCGGAGCGGCAAGGGATCCTTCTCGCGAACCCGGGCGGGCCTGGCGCCTCAGGCATCGAGTTCACCCGTTCGTGGGCACGGGCGCTGGATAGCGGCATTCGGGAGCGCTTCGACATCATCGGCTGGGACCCACGGGGCATCGGCGCGAGCACACCGCTGGACTGCCACGAGAATCTCCAGGCGCTGATAGCGGCCGACCCGACACCGGACACCGAGGAGGAGTGGGACGCGATGGTGGCGGAGAACCGGGCGATGGCCGCCGAGTGTGAGCGTGAATCAGGCGCGCTCCTTCCCCATTTGGGGACGAAGAACGTCGCGCGTGATATGGATGCGATTCGGGCGGCTCTCGGCGAAGAGCGGCTGAACTACATCGGCTACTCCTACGGAACGGTGATCGGGCAGGCGTATGCCGAACTCTTCCCGAAGCGCATCCGGGCGATGGTGCTGGATGGCGCGGTTGACCTCGCGCTGAGCCCGGACGACCGGAACCGGACACAGGCCGAGGGATTCGAGCGCGCGCTCAACTCGTTCATCGCCGACTGCGAGGAGAACGACTGCGCGCTGACGAAGCGCGGCGGCGCGGGGGCGGCTATCGACGAGGTGGTGGCCCGCGCGGAGGCCGCGCCGATCCCCTCGAGGAGCGCGGACCGGCCGGCCGGGCCTGGCGAGGTGCTGTACGGGCTGGCGAGCCCGCTCTACACCCGGCAACGCTGGCCAGAACTCGTCCGGGCGATCGAGGCAGCGCTCGATGGTGATGGCTCGCGGCTGGTGCGGCTCACGGACGACTACCTGAACCGCGGCCCGAACGGCTACGACAATTCGACCGAGACGAACACGGCGGTGAACTGCGTCGATCAGCCGGCGACGCCGGCGGTGACGAACTTCACAAGTTACCGGACAGCGGCGAGGGAGTTCGCTAACGTGGCCCCGCGCTTCGGCCCGGCCTTCGCCAGCTTCATCGGCTGCACGGTCTGGCCGGCGCGGCCCGACCCGCTGACGGCGCCGAATGCCGCTGACGCGCCACCAATCCTCGTGATCAGCACCTCGGGCGACCCCGCGACACCGTACGAGTGGGGCGTCGCGGTCAGCCTGCAGCTCGCGGGCGCGCGGCTGCTGAGTTTCGGAGGCGAAGGGCACACGGCCTACCTGCGCGGCGATAGCTGCATCGATGGCGCGGTGAACCGGTACCTGCTGGAACTCACGCTCCCCCCCGTGGGCAAGGTGTGTGGCGACGCTGGCGCGGTGAAGGCGCCGGCGCCGCCGACCGAAGCTCCAGGCGCGGCTGCGACCGATAGCACGGTCACGCCGGAGGGAGGCGCCGAAACGGCCGGGGTAGCGGCGGAGGCGGGCGGTAGGCCGCGCTGGTTCTGGGTGGGCCTCGGATCGGCGCTGGCCGTCGTCTTCCTCGCGGCGGCCGGGGCTACGGCCATCCTCCGGGCGCGGGGGCCATCGGCCCGACCGTAGGGGCGGCCGACCGTACCATCACCGGAGATGTACCGGTTGGCCGCAATCGACCTCGACGGGACGCTTCTGAACAGCGCGAATGCGATGAGCGAAGGCAACGCCGAGGCGCTGCGATGGCTCGTGGCGCGCGGTGTTCACGTGGCCGCGGCGACGGCGCGCTCGTACGAATCGGCGATGCGCCAATTCGAGGGACACGGTATTCAGCCGGCGGCCGTCTGTTGTGGCGGGGCGGATGTGCGCCGGGCCAACGGCAGCGTCATCGTGCAGACACCGCTGCCGCTCGAGTTCACGCGCTTCATCGCCGAGCTTTCGGACCGCGTGGGCTGGACGGCGACGCTCTCGACGGCCGACTTCACGTTCCGCCGCGAATCGCCGACGCCATCGTGGGCCGTGGCCCCGCGGCCGCGGTTGAAGGTGGTCGAATCGTTCGCGGAGATCGACCTCGACGGCATGTTGACGGCGCTCATCCAGCCCGAGGTGGACGACCCACACCTGGACAAGCTCTACGCCTGGGAGGGGAGGGTGGCCCTCCACCGGGCGCTCTCCTTCAACGGAGGCGAGATCGTGACGGCGACGGCGACGGACGCCCACAAGGGACACGGGCTGCGCCATCTCTGCGAGGCGTTGGGTGTGGCGCTGAGCGAGGTAGTCGTGTTCGGCGACAGCGAGGTCGACCTGCCGATGTTCGAGGTGGCCGGGCACGCTGTCGCCGTGGCGAACGCGACGCCGCGCGTGGTGGCGCGCGCCGGTTCGATGACGCTGACGGCGGACGAAGACGGCGTGGCGGTGGCGATCCGGCGGCTCTGGGGATAGGGAAGCACCCTCACCCCCTCTCCCGACTCCTGCGTCGCGGGCGAGGGGGAGCTTACGACGGTGAACGTAACCCTACCGCTTCCAGCGCAGGACGAATGGGCCTTCGCTGTCTCGCGCCGTGATCTGGATAGTGGCCTTGCCGCGGATGTGCTGGAACGGTACGACGATCGCGGCCAGGTCCCCGCGCTGGCTTTCGCCGGTGACGGCGCTGCCGTTCACGCGGACGACGACGGAACCGCGGTATTCGATGACGAAGTGGTAGTCGCCCGGCTGAAGGGCGAAGGTGGTTTCAGCCGTAAGGATCCACTGGTCTTCAGGCAGGCCGGGGGCCGGCTCGCCATCGAACGTGAGGTTCAGGCGCGTCGCCTTCGTCTCTGCCCGCCCGCCGCTGCCGTCGTCCGCCTGGTAGGCGAACTCCCAGCCGCCCGGGTCGGCCAGGGGGGTGCCGGAGCCGGTGCCAACGGGCGTCGCGGACGTGCCAAGGTCGGAGACACGGAGCCCCTGAGAGGCATCGTCTCCGACGCCAGGAAGGTAGAAGCTGATGGTGACGGCGAGGGCCAGGCCGAAGAGGAGGAGGCCCACGATCTCGCGGCGGCCGATACCGAACATGGCCCTGAGGGTAGCAGGAGAGCGGGAGGCAGCCTATCGCTACCCGCCTCGCGACTCTCGCCTATCGTCTACATGGTCGGGGTGCCCAGATTTGAACTGGGGGCCTCTTCGTCCCGAACGAAGCGCTCTACCAGGCTGAGCTACACCCCGCGAAACCCCGATGGTACCAGCTTCCGGCCGGAACGGATAATCGCCCGTCGCGAAGGCCTGGCTGCGCCGGGCACGGCCCCGCGGCTACCGGAAGTGAGGCATCACCTCGGCGGCGAAACGCTCGAGGCGTGGCGTCATCTCCGCCGGTTCCAGGCCGGGCGGACAGCCCCAGCTGATGAAGTCCGTTACCGGCACAAACTCGCGGAAGAGGCCGATCTTCTCCACCAGCTCGGCTGGCGAACCGACGAACCAGGACTGGTCGATCGGCTGGGGTTCGGCCGCCGGCCGGGCGAAGTTCGCGGCCGCGATCCACGGCCGATACGTGTTCCAGCGGTAGCGTTCCCGCTCGCTGATCGTCGCCCAGAGCGGGTCGTTGCGGTTTTCGGCCACGAACATGGGCTTGATCATGCCGATCATGAAGTCGGCGGGGTCGCGGCCGAGCTTCCCCAGCTCGTCGAGCCATGGTTCGTAGGCCGTCGTCCGGTCGCCCTGGGGAAGGATGTGGAGCCCCATTCGGGCGGCGCGGCGGGCGGCGGGCTCGCTCGCGGTCGCCAGCCAGAGGGGCGGGCCGCCGGGCTGAACGGGCTTCGGCGTGACGTTGATGGCGTCGAAGGCGTAGTGCCGGCCGCTGTAGCTGAAGGGGCCGTCTGCCCATGCGCCGCGAAGGACATCGATACCTTCGACGGTCCGGCGCACGCGTTCCGATCGGGTCTGCCCGAAGGCGGCGAACTCCTCGTCGCGGTAGCCCATGCCGAGGCCGAGCATGGCCCGGCCGTTCGAGAGAATATCGACCGTAGCCATTTCTTCGGCCAACCGGATCGCGTTGTAGAAAGGCATCAGGAGGATATCGGTGCTGATCTTGACGCGCCGGGTGCGAGTCGCGATGGCGGCCATCAGGGGCACGGGCGCGGGGGTATAGCCGTCCTCCACGAAGTGGTGTTCGGTGAGCCAGATGGAGTCGTAGCCGAGGGTCTCGGCGTAGGCTATCTGGTCGAGGATAGCGGCGTAGACATCCGGCCAGGGCCGCTGCCACTGGCCGGGGTTGCGAAAGTCGTAGGCGAGTCCGAAGCGCACTGTCATAGTCGGCGCATTCTGTCGCTGGAGGGCGGCGGGCGCCAGTCCTCACGTCAAGAAAGCGCCCTTCCCCTCTCGCGGCTCCTGCGTCGCGGGCGAGGGGAGACGGGGTTACGGAGCGTGGGCGACGATGGCGAAGCAGCGATGGGGGACGGCGAAGGGGTCGGCGGGGAAGGACGCGGCCAGGGCAGCGCCGTGTTCGGCGTCGAATGCGGCCACGGCCTCTGGCGAAAGCGTGGCCGAAACGCCCGCGCTCGCCCGGATGCGGCCGAGCCAGGCTTCGTGCGTGTAGGGCACGGCCAGATCGAAGGAGAAGGTCTCGATCGCGGTGAACCCGGCGATGGCGAGCGGCTTGATGTTCTGCGCGTGGATGCCGTGGAAGCCGCCCATCCGCCAGGCCGGATTGTGTTTTTCGATCAGCTTTTCTGAAAGATCGACGACGTTGCCCGGCAATGGGATCC
>JANMTH010000175.1:0-3368 GCA_031390305.1 Thermoflexaceae bacterium | reverse complement strand
GCGCCCGCGCCGTAGCCGATCAGGAGGGCGTAGTGGTGCACCTCCCGCGTATCGGCGGTCTCGACGATGAGGCCGACCTGGGTCCGGAGCTTTTCGCGAACGAGGTGGTTGTGGACGCCCGCGACGGCGAGGAGCATCGGGATCGGGGCGTTGGCGGGATCGACGCCGCGGTCGGAAAGGATCAGCACCTTGGCGCCGATGGCGATCGCCCGATCGGCTGCCTCGAAGAGCTCGGTCATGGCCGCTTCGAGGCCGGCTGGCCCGGCCTTGGCCGGGAAGAGGGTGGGGATGACCGTGGCGCGAAGGGCGGAATCTTTGAGCGCCTTGAACTTCGCAAGCTGCTCGTTATCGATGAACGGGGAGTCGAGGCTGATGAGATGGCAGCTTTCCGGCTCGGGGTCGAGAAGGTTGCCCTCGGGCCCGATCACGGTCTTCACGGAGGTCACGATCTCTTCGCGAATCGCGTCGAGTGGCGGGTTCGTGACCTGGGCGAAGAGCTGCTGGAAGTAGTTGTAGAGCGGTTGCGGCCGGTTCGAGAGGACGGCGAGCGGGGTATCGGTGCCCATCGAACCGAGCGCTTCTTCGCCGTTCCTGGTCATCGGGGCGATGATGTACTTCTGGTCTTCCAGCGTGTAGCCGAAGGCGATCTGCTGGGTCAGAAGGTCGTCTCCGCTGAGCGGCGCGGCCACCTCGCCGTCCGGGGCGTCGTCGAGCGGAAGCAGGTTACGGGTGAGCCATTCGGCATATGGGCGCTCGGCGGCGAGCTTCATCTTGAGCTCGGCGTCGTCGATAATCCGGCCCTCTTCAAGGCTGACGAGGAACATCTTCCCCGGCTGGAGGCGGCCCTTCTTGAGGATCCGTTCGGGGGCGATATCGAGGACGCCCACTTCTGAGGCCATGACGACGATGTCGTCTTTCGTGACGACGAAACGCGACGGCCGCAGACCGTTGCGATCGAGGACGGCGCCGATGTTCTTGCCATCGGTGAAGGCGACGGAGGCGGGGCCGTCCCAGGGCTCCATCAGGCAGCTGTGGTATTCGTAGAAGGCCTTACGCTCGGCGCTCATCGATTCGTGGCCCTGCCAGGCCTCGGGGATGAGCATCATCATCGCGTGGGGCAGCGATCGCCCGCTGAGGACGAGCAGCTCGAGGGCGTTGTCGAGGCAGGCGGTATCGCTCCCTGTCTCATCGATGATCGGGAGGATCTTGCTGATCTTCTCAAAGTGGGGCGACTGGAAGAGGGCTTCGCGCGCCGCCATCCAGTTCAGGTTACCGCGCTTGGTGTTGATCTCGCCGTTGTGCGAGACCATGCGGTAGGGATGGGCGAGGCGCCAGCTCGGGAAGGTGTTCGTGCTGAAGCGGCTGTGGAACATCGCCAGGGCGCTGATGAAGCGCGGGTCGCTCAGGTCCGGGAAGTACTCTCGCACCTGGAGGGCCGTCAGCATCCCTTTGTAGACGATCGTCCGGCAGGAGAGGCTGGAGAAGTAGAAGAACTCGTGGTCGTCGATGCCCCAACGGCTGATCGCTTTCTCGAAACGCTTGCGGATGACGAAGAGCTTCCGTTCGAAGGCGTCGTCGCCGTCGCAATCGGCTCCCCGGCCGATGAAGACCTGGAGGACTTCCGGTTCGACGGCGAGGGCGCTGGCGCCGACGGTCGCGTTGTTCGTTGGGACGGTCCGCCAGCCAAGGAGGTGCTGCCCCTCTTCTTCGACGAGGGCGGTAAGGACGGCGACGCCCTGGGCACGGGACCGGGGATCGCGCGGGGCGAAGAGCAGGCCCGTACCATAGTGGCCGGCCTCGGGGAGGCGGACGCCGAGGCTGGCGCATTCGCGGCGAAGGAACTCGTGGGGGAGCTGGACGAGGACGCCTGCGCCATCACCGGTGTTCGGTTCGGAACCGCTGGCGCCGCGATGGTTGAGGTTCTCGAGGGCGGTCAGCGCGTCGGCGACGATCTGATGCGAACGGTGGCCCTTGATGTGGACGATGAAGCCCACGCCGCAGCTATCGTGCTCGTTGGCCGGGTCGTAGAGACCCTGCTTTGGCGGCAGTCCGGGAGCGCGCATCGACCGGTCCCCCTGAGAAGTTGTATACACCTGCCCTCTCGCGGGATAAATGCGAGTCCACTGCGTGCCGGAGTGTCGCTCCGGCGCCGTGATTGTGAAATCAATCCCAAATGAGTGGGTGCGGGCTGGTGAAAGGTCAGTATAACAGCGCCGTCAAGTGCCCCGTCGAGCCTTCGAACGCGCAAAGCTCCCTATGCCATCGATTGCGGCTGTTTATGGCGGGCGGGCAGGGTGCGCCGACGGCCGATTAGACGCAGAGGCGCAGAGGAAGGGGAGATTGACAAACTCGTACCTCGACCGGCGGTTCGCGTCGTCTGCATCCCCTGAAACGAAGCAGGCGGGCGCTGCGGTCAGCCCGCGCGGCGCTCGGCCGCTCGCCCGAAGAATCGGGCTGGGCCGGCGGGTGGCTCGGCTTCAGCGCGGGCCTCTCCCATCCAGCAGGTGCCGGCGGGTGAAACGTGGCCATCGCCATCGAAGACACCGTGCAGCGCTTCCCTCGCGAGCAGGAGGTTGTGGGCGATAGCGCCCGCGCTGTCATCCAGCCGCCAGGGCGAGGTCGCGCTCAGATCGGGCCGGGCGACGTGGACCGGGAGTTGTCCGGCGAGGCAGCTTTCGACGGCGCGCGTCGTCGCCGTCGAGAGGATAGCGAACGACTGCTTGAGGACGCCGAGGGCGGTCCTTGGCCGGGCGAGCGAAGCCTGCGGGGTGAGGTCGATAGCGAAGATCTCGGTCGCGCCCATCTGGAGCGCCGTCGTCATATCGACTGAGGCGGAGACGCAGCCATCGACGTAGAGGTCTCCACCGATCTCCACCGGCTCGAAGACGCCGGGGATGGCGGTCGAGGCGAGGATCGCGGGGGCGAGCGGACCGCTACGAAAGACGTGTTTGACGCCGCGCGAGAGGTTCGTGGCGACGACTGCGAGTTCGAGCGCCGTGTCTTCGAAGCGCATCCCGGACATATGGCGGCGCAGCAGCATGGGGACGACGGAGTTCTTGGTGACGCTGACCGGGTGGAGGAGGCGGGCGGCGAGGCGGCCGGCGCTGAGGTGGACGAGCGAGAGCTGGTCCATCCCCAGCCAGATCCGAAGGAGTTCCTCGGGGCGGTCGGGGTGGAGGGCTACCCAGGCGCCGTTCAAGGCGCCTACGCTCGTGCCGACGACGAGGCTCGGCCGGAATCCCAACTCGTGGGCGGCCTGGATGTAGGCCGCCTGGATGACGCCGAGGGCCCCTCCGCCGCCGAGGACGAGAGCGGGCCGATAGGTGGGCGAAGCGCGATCCGGTTCGTTCAAGACGAGACCCTTCCAT
>JANMTH010000286.1:0-5642 GCA_031390305.1 Thermoflexaceae bacterium | reverse complement strand
GGGTTAGCGCCGGCGATCACGGCGAGGTCGGCGAGGGGCAGGTCGTCGAGCGTGACGGAGGCCGTCCCGGAGCCGTACAGGCCGGTGAGGGCGACTCCGGAGGCCTGGTGGCAGTAGAAGGAGCAGTTGTGGATGTTGGCCGTGCCCAGCGCCCTGGCGACGAGCTGGAGAAGGAACGCCGCTTCGTTGCTGGAACGCCCCGAAGCGTAGAAGAAGACCTCTTCAGGAGCGGCCTGGGAGAACGCCTGCCCGGCGAGGCTGAGCGCCTCTTCCCAGGAGATGCGCTGGAAGTGCGTGTCCCCTTCGTGGGCGACGACCGGGAAGATGAGGCGGCCGAGCTTCTCGAGTTCGGCCGAGGTCAGCGATTCCATGGCGCCGATCGGCGTCTTGCGGAAGTAGGCCTCCGTGATGAAGCGCCCCATATCGCCCGCCTGGGCCTGTACGGACTTCTTGCAGATCTCGGGGAAGTGCCCAATTTCGTTGACCATGCCGCCGTGCTGGCCACCCATGCCGAGGGCACAGGTCTTGCAGGTGTTGCGCGAACGGAGACGGCGGTAGAGCTGCCAGGGGTTGCCGGACTCGCGGCCCTTCTTGACGACATACCACATCGCGGGCAATCCCCCGCCGGCCGAGACGCGTGGCTTTGCCATGGTGTCTGAGGCTAGTGGACGCGGCGGGCGGCGGCAACGCCCTGGCCGGAGGCGGCCCTCACCCCTCACCCCCCATCCCCCTCTCCCGACTCCTGCGTCGCGGGCGAGGGGGAGCTTCGACCCTGAACGTAACCCACCGAAGCGAACCTGGAAGGGCACTAAGGCGCGGCGTACGCGCGGTCGAGTGCCGCCACTTCGATCTTGTTCATCTGGAGCATCGCCTGCATCACCCGCTGCCCCTTCTCGGGGTCCGGGTCGCCGAGATATTCGCCGAGCGCGTTCGGAACGATCTGCCAGGAGAGACCCCAGCGGTCTTTGAGCCAGCCACAGCGGCTCTCCTCGCCGCCGTCCGCCGTCAACGCGTTCCAGTAGCGATCTACTTCGTCCTGCGTCTCGCACTTCACGAAGAAGGAGACGGCCTCGTTGAAGGTAAAGTGGGGACCGGCGTTGAACGCCATGAACTCGACATCATCGAGTTCGAAGACCACGTGGCCGGAGCCAACATCCGGCCGGACGCTGATGACGCGGGAATTCGGGAACAGCGAAACGTAGAAGTTGGCCGCCTCTTCGGCCTGGCTATCGAACCAGAGGAACGGGGAGACTTTCGGCATTACAAACCTCGCGGTACAGGTGTCGGCTTCGGTACCAGCCACTCAGCACTGAGCACTTCGTCCTCGCACTCCGGCCCTCACCAGGCGGCGGCGGTCACGGAAACGATCGGCGGAAGCGTGCCAGGCAGCCGCTGCCAGTGGTCGCCCAGGTCGGCGCTGGCGTAGACCTCGCCGTTGGATGTGCCGACGTAGACGCCTTCGGGAGTGAGGCCGTCGGTGTCCATCGCTTCGCGGTAGGCGCTCTGGTAGTCGTGGGGGCCGGGCAGGCCGTTTGTGAGCGCTTCCCAGGTCGCGCCGCCATCGCCGCTGCGGTAGACGGCGAACTGGCCGGCGCAGACGCGGAAGTTATCGGCTTCGAAGGCCAGGGGAACGACGAAGACGAGGTCGGGGTCATGGCGCGTGACGGCGAGCGGGAAGCCGTGGAACGAAGGGAGGCCCTCCGTAACATCCTGCCAGCCGCCCTTGCCGCCGGCATCGGAACGGAAGACGCCGATGTGAGCCTGTCCCCAGAGCCGGTCGGGCCGCTTGGGGTCCAGGCGGAGCTTGTGGAACTCATCGAGGGCGGCCGGATCGACGCCCGGCGGCAGCTCAGGCTCGGGGAACATGCCGGCGAACTGGGCGAGCATCGCCTTGGCCGCTGGCGTGGTGGCGACGATGCCGTGCGAACGCAGCTCCCAGGTCTTGCAGCCGTCCTCGGTCAGGTAGGTGCCGCCGGAGCTGATGGCGCAGTAGATACGGTTGGCGTCGCGCGGGTCGATCTGGATTGAGTGGAGGCTCGATTCGCCGACGGAGCCGGTTGCGCCCCAGAACTCGCGGAACGGATGGCGGTTCAGGGAGTCGATCGGCGCCCACGTCTCGCCCCAGTCCTCGCTGCGAAAGAGGCCGCCGGGCTGCGTGCCGGCATACACGACGCCGGGCTGGCTCTCGTGTCCGGGCTCAATGTGCCAGATGTTGGCGACGGAAACGCCCATATCCGCCGGGAAGGCGAGACCGGGGCTGCGCTGCTCCCAGGTAACCCCGCCATCGTCGCTGCGGGCGACGGAGGGGCCCCAGGCCCAATGGTTCGCGGCGGCGTAAATTCGGGGCGTTTCCCGGCGAAGGTCGACCGCCATGTGATGGACTGTCCAGCCGGGCATGATCGGCGCGGAAAGCTCCCAGTCACGGCGGCGTTCATCGGACGTGTAGATCCACGCGCCCTTTCGGGTGCCAACCAGGAGATGGGTTTGCATGTCAGCGTTCCTCCGTTTCGCGTTCGCGACAGGCCAGACGCGGCCTGTGCGCGGCGGAATCCTACATCCCGTTGGGCGGAGTTTGCCAGATTCCGCGACGTTCGTCTCACCGTCCATTCCGAGGGCGAGAGAGGGCAGATACGTTGTCGCCGCCCCGTTCGCCTCGATTGAGGCCTCGGCCCTCGGCGGGTGACCTGCGGTCGTCGCCCTCCCGTCACCGCCAAGCGCCGACCGCGCCGTTGCCCCTTACCCGCCACCGGGCGATGGTTGCTCCCGCGCCATGGAGCCATCAACAGACCGCCCGATCGTCCTCGCCCACAGCTCCGACCTGCATATCTGCTTCGAAGGGCGGCGAGACGAGTCGGATGTCGCGGTTCTCCAGACGGTGCTGGCGACGGCGGCGCTCAACCGCGCGGACATCCTCCTCCTTGCCGGCGATATCTTCGACCACAACCGCATGCCGCTCGACGTCCTCGACCGCGCGACCCGGCTGCTGGGCGACTACGGCCGCCCGGTGGTCATTCTTCCTGGCAACCACGACCCGATAACACCCGACTCGGTGTACCGCCGGGGCGGCATCGCCGAACCCGTGAACGTCCATGTCTTCGGCGTGACCGACGGCGACCACGCAGTTTTCTCCGCGCTCGATCTGAGCATTTGGGGAAAGCCGCACCAGGATTACGTCGATATGTCCCCGTTGGATGGCGCCCCTGCCCGCCAGTACCGCTGGCAGGTGGCGATGGCTCACGGCCACTGGCACCCCGGCGAAGACGACCCAAAGCGTTCCTGGCTGATTCGCGACCGCGAGATTGCGGCCCTCGACGCCGACTACCTGGCGCTGGGACACTGGGACCGGCCGACGCCAGCGGGCGATGGCACCATCCCCGCCTACTACTCGGGCAGCCCGGACCTGGCGAAGACGATCAACATCATCCGCCTCTCGGCGCTGGGCACCGAAGTCAGCCGGGCGCCGCTGGCGACGCACATCGACGCGCCCTGAGCTGGGCCGTTAGCCGTCCCGGCGCGCCTCGGCCGTGTCCTCTGGCGTGATGATCCGGACATCGAGCGCGAACCCTGGGCCGAGGCCCCCGACGTAGCGGCGCAGCGAACTGAGCGACTGGTGGTCGTACCCGTGCTTTTCGAGGCGCGCGATCTGCGCCTGCGTGACGCCGATGCGGCGCCCCAGCTCCTCCTGCGTGAGGCCGGCGTAGTGGCGCGCTCGGATGAGCTGCTCCCACATTCCGGGGCCATAGGCGGTCCGGCGGACGGAGGCCCGCGGCGGAGTGGGACGCTCGGGGAGGTTGGTTGCTCCTCCGCCATCCGATTCCTGGGTCATGACGCTACCCCTCGGCCGACACCCCGGTCCCCACGGGATTACTCGGCTTACTGCATTATGGCCCGAACCGGCGGATTCGTTAAGTCCCCAACTTGCCGACCAGCCGAGCGCCTTCGGACTCGGGACGCAAGGAAGGCCGCGGCGACCGCGCGTTGCGATGTACGGCGAGCCCACGTACCGTTGTGGTGTGCACGAAGAGATCTACCGCGAAGTTGCCAACGCCGTCGAACGGGGCGAGCCCGTCGTCCTCGCGACCGTCGCCCGGACGCGCGGCTCAACCCCGCGAAAGACGGGCGCCAAGATGGTCGTCCGCCGCGACGGTACCTTCTTCGGCACGATCGGCGGCGGCTGCGGCGAGGCCGAAGTCTGGCAGGAGGCGATGGCCGCCTTCGACGACGGCAAGCCCCGGATCGTCACCGTGGACCTGACAGAGCCAACTGATGGCGACGATAAGATCTGTGGCGGCGTCATGGACGTATTTGTAGAGCGGCTGGGGTAGCCCGGCCCGCCAGCAAGACTACGTAAACGCATGCTGTCGCCCGTAGGCCTTTGCTGTACCATGAAGATGTCCCGGAATCCGGGGCGAAAGCGAGTTAGGGTATGTTCTCTTCTATCGGACCGCTCGAGATCGGGATCATCGCTCTCGTCGTCATCCTCCTCTTCGGCGTCGGCAAGCTGAGCGGCCTCGGCCGAGACCTCGGCAGCTCCGTCAAGGAGTTCCGCCGGGCGATCAAGGATGAGGACAAGGAGAAGGCCGAAGCCGCCGCGAAGATTCAGCAGGCGCCGCCGGCCCAGCAGAACGGCTATCAGCAGCCTCCGCAGCAGTATGCGCCGCCGCCGGCTCAGCAGAACGGCTCTCAGCAGCCTCCGCAGCAGTACACGCCGCCGCCACAGCAGCCCGCCGCCGCTCCCCCCCAGCAGCAGCCGGTTGCGCCCCAGGGCGAAAGCAAGAACATCTTCTAGGCCAACCCACAGTTCGGACGAACGAGACGGCCCCTCTCTCGAGGGGCCGCTTTGGCATCCGGCCTTACCGCTCTGGTACGCTATCGGCATGGCTGTCGCGACCCGCACCACGATGGAGACCTTTCTGGCGACGCCAGACTTCGATGAGCGGCGGCTGGAATTGATCGATGGCGAGGTCTTTGAAAAGACGATGCCCACCTGGGAACACGGCCGCTACGCTCTCCGGCTTGGCGCCTCACTCGATGCCGTCGGCCTCGCATCGGTGGAGCCACGGGCGATCATCCCCGCCTCTCCGTCGTTCGACGCGAGCTCTCCCCTCCCCGATGTTGCCTTCTATCGCGATAACCCGCCCGCACGTGGGGAATGGATGACGCGGCCTCCGCACGTCGCCATCGAGATCATGTCGCGTGGGCAAACCCGCCGCGACATGCGGACCAAGGTGGAGCTGTACCTCGCCTTTGGCGTCGAATCGATCTGGATTGTCGACCCGCGCACGGAAAGCGTAGAGATCTACGAGGGTGGCAGCCGGCGCGTGCTTGCGGGAGACGAGGTCATCGCCACGGCATCCGCTCCGGGCTTCGCGATGTCCGTCGCCGATCTTTTCGGGGCCTAACCCCCGGCGACCGCGGGGACGATGCTCACTTCGTCGCCGTCCTTCAGGGCCGTCGCCAGGCCATCCATGAAGCGCACGTCGTCGCCGTTCACGTAGACGTTCACAAACCGCCTGAGCTGCCCGCCGTCGTCCAGCATCCGCTCGCGCATCCCCGGGAAGGCCGCCTCCAGGTGGGCGATCGCGTCGGCCAGGCTTGCGCCCACCGCGGTTACGACCGATTGGTTGCTCGTCAGGTTCCGC
>JANMTH010000131.1:0-3348 GCA_031390305.1 Thermoflexaceae bacterium | reverse complement strand
TCGTGGTCGGTCCGTTCGCGATCCTGCTCGCGTTCCCGTTCTACTGGATGCTCGTGACGATGTTCAAGGAGGACCTCGACCTCTACAACGCGGAGAACGTGCCCTACGTCTACAACCCGCTCCAGTGGAGGTTCTGGGAGTCGGCGACGACCAAGCACGTCGAGTTCCTGTTCACGGACACGCGGTATATGGACTGGGTCGTCAACACGGCGATCGTGGGAGCGGTCGTGGTCGTGATCACGCTGGTCATCTCGCTCCCGGCCGGCTATGCGCTCGCGCGGCTGTCCGGCAGCTGGGGCCAGACGGCGGGCATCGGCATCTTCCTCGTCTACCTGATCCCGCCGACCCTTCTCTTCTTGCCCCTCTCTCCGCTCGTTGCGAGGCTCGGGCTCCAGAACTCGCCGCTCGCGCTCATCCTGGTCTACCCGTCCTTCACCATCCCGTTCTCGACCTGGCTCCTGATGGGGTTCTTCAAGACGATCCCCCAGGAGCTGGAGGACGCCGCCCTGGTCGACGGTTGCTCGCGGATCAAGGCACTCCTGAGGATTGTCTTCCCGATCTCGCTCCCGGGGATCCTGACTGTCGTCATCTTCGCGTTCTCGCTCTGCGTGAACGAGTTCATCTACGCGTTCACCTTCATCTCGTCCTCGGAGAACCGAACGATCTCGTCCGGCGTTCCCAGCGAGCTCATTCGTGGCGACGTCTTCTTCTGGCAGTCCCTGATGGCCGCGACACTGATCCCGAGCATCGTGCTCGCCTTGCTCTACAACGCGTTCCTCGACCGGTTCATCAAAGGCTTTACAGGCGGCGCCTTTAGGTAGACAATCGACGCGAGAGAAAGGAGGTACCCGTGACGGACGTATCAGACGAGCTCGATCGCGGGAGTTCGACGCTATCCCGGGGCGACCTGCTCAGGAGGGGTGGCGCGGCCGCGTTCGCCGTCAGCATGTTCGGTGCCCTGCCGGACAAGGCCTTGGGCTTCTACGGACCCCTCAAGTACGCGAACAAGCAACTCTCCGGCGAGCTGAAGATCCTGCAGTGGTCGCACTTCGTGCCGTCCTACGACCAGTGGCTCGACAACACCTACATCAAGCAGTGGGGCGAGAAGAACGACGTCGACGTCAAGATCGACCACATCCTCAACACGCTTCTTTTCGGCGTGGCGTCGTCCGAGGTCGCCGCGCAGAGCGGCCACGACGTCTTCCAGTTCATCTCGCCGCCCTCGTCGTTCCAGAAGCAGGTGCTCCCCCTGAACGACGTCGTTCAGGAGGTCACGAAGAAGCTCGGCCCCATGTCGAGGGTCGCCAAGAGGAGCACGTACAACCCGAGGACGAAGAAGTTCTTCGGCTTCCCCGACAACTACGCGCCCGACCCGGTTCAGTACCGGAAGAGCATCCTCGGCGAAGCCGGGGTCAGCCTGAGGACGTGGGAGGACGTGCGCAAGGGCGCGGCCAAGCTGAAGTCGGCAGGGCACCCGGTCGGCCTCGGCATGTCGAACGAGCTCGACTCGAACATGTTCTTGATGTCACTCCTCTACTGCTACGGCGGCTTCCTCCAGAATGAGGAGAACAAGATCGTCTTCAACCAGGGATCGAACCGCAAAGGCGCCATCGAGGCGCTCGAGCTGATGCGCGACATCTACAGGAACGGCATGTCCGACGAGGTCTTCGCCTGGACCCCCGCCTCCAACAACCAGGCCTTCCTCGCCGGCCGGCTGTCCATGGCGCTGAACGCGATCTCGATCGCCCGCACGGCGGAGGCGTCCGGCAACACCGCCCTCTCCGACGACACGTGGCTCGCCTCCATCCCACGCGGTCCCGTGACGCGATTGGGGAACGAGCACGTTATGGGCGTCTACGTGATCTGGAAGTTCGCCAAGAACAAGGAGGCGGCGCAGCAGTTCCTCATCGACCAGCAGCTGGCCTACAGACAGCACTTCATCGAGAGCAGGTACTACAACTTCCCTGCCTGGACGGGAGCGATCAAGGGCGGCTTCAAGGCCATCCGCAAGATGACGGCGCAAGACCCGCACAAGCCGCGAGGGAAGTACACGATCCTGACCACCATCGCGGAGAAGTACACGACGAATGTCGGTCACCCCGGCAACTCGAACGCGGTCATCGACGAGATCTTCAACCGCTACCTGATTCCACAGATGTTCGCCGAGGTGGCCCAGGGTAAGTCCAGCCCGGCCGACGCGGTTCGAGACTTCGACAAGGAGGCCAAGAAGATCTACCGCAAGTGGAAGGACCAGGGGCTCGTGTAACACCGAGCTTCGGTCCGATGAGCTTCGAGGGCCCCGGCGACGGGGCCCTCGGCGTCTCAGAGGCAGACGACCGCCTTGCTCCCGCCCTCCTGCGCCCTCCAGGCCGCTCCGACCTCGTCGAGTGGGAACGTCTCGACGTCGATCCGGATGCGACCGGCGGCAACATGCTCGGTCACGTCGAGATAGGCCTGCCGGCGCTCGTCGGGCGAGAGCCCGAAGTTCGAATGGCCGAGGATGGAGAGGCGCTTTCCGCGGACGGTCGCGGAGGGGAAGGTCGCATCCGGGCCGGCCGACTGACCGAGGTGGACGATCCGCGCCCCGGGAGCGGCTGCCTCGACGGCGGCCTGAACCGGCTCACCCCACAGGGCATCGACCACCAGCGTCGGCCCATCGCCACCGGACGCCTCACGCAGCCTTCCCGTTAGGCCGTCCCCGTCCAGCGGCACCGTCGCATCGGCGCCGAGCTCACGCGCTCGCTCGAGCCGATCGTGGTCGCGACCCGCAGCGACGATCCGTTCCGCCCCCAGCAGACGGGCGACCTGGAGAGCAACCGAGCCCACGGTCCCCGTCGCCCCGAGGACGAGCACGCGATCGTCGGGGCGAACGGGCGCCCGCTCGGCGAGGGGCAGCCAGCCGGCGATTCCAGCTATCCCGCACGCGGCGGCGACTGCATCCTCGACACCGTCCGGGACGGGAACGACGAGCGGGACAGGGAACTCGACGCGCTCGATCAGGAAGCCGTCACGCCCGATTCCCCGGCCCTCTCCGAAGAGGTACACGCGCTTGCCGTCGAGACGTCCGACTGCCTCGCAGCCTGGCACGTACGGCAGAGGTGGGTGGCCCCCATAGAAGCGCCCGGCCGCGATGGCGAGGTCGAGGGGATTGAGGGCAACGGCTAGGACCTCGACAGGACCCTCGCCCTCCCTGTTCACCGACTCGGGCGGTTTTCCCAACTCGGCGATCTGCGCTGCACGCATAGCGGCATCTTACGGCCGACGGCTGTGGCGGATGCCGGGCGATTTCCTGGCTCGCGTCGAGAACGTGTAAGTGGTGTGTTGTGACCCAGAGCTACGAGCTGGAAG
>JANMTH010000129.1:0-5345 GCA_031390305.1 Thermoflexaceae bacterium | reverse complement strand
GACCGTGCCAGATGAATGTCATCCGCTCTTCAAGGGGCCGCGCCGTGTACGCCATCCGTGTCAGCCACCAGCGCTGCATATCCTGGATGAGACGGCCGCGCATAGCGTCTTCGTCGTTGTAGCGGGTGATGAACGCCGCCTTTTCGATGCGGATGTCCAGGGCGCTGTTGTCGATGCTCTCGAAGTCCACCAGGCGGCTCACCGCCTCGTCGTGGGAGAGCTTCGCGAAGGCCGCGACCTCGGCGCCCGTCCCACCGAAGCCGGCCCGGCGGAGGAGGTGGGCGGCGCGCTTGAGCGGGTCGGTCATCGCGGCGCTCGAACTCGGCGTTGGCGCGGGGGCCGCCGTCTTCGTCCCGGCCACCGTTGCGGCGGCCACGGTCGAAGCGTTCGCGGGCTCCGGGGGACCGTCGCCGCCGCCGCCCCGGCCAGCCGCCAGCACGATCGCCGTCGCCGTTCCCGCGGCCGCCGCGCCCGATGCGCCGATTAGGATCGCCCGGCGCGTCCGGCCGCGGTTGAGGACGCTCGCGGCGGTGTTGCCGTCCCGGACCGTCTCCGGTTGGGGGTCGGGTGGTTCTTCCAGCATGACGTTCTCCGGCAGCCCGTAGGTGGGCCTCGAAGCTACTATTGCCCGGACACGTGGCAAAGTGACGGCCTCGTACGCCCCTTTGCCCGGCGTTCACCCGTTTGCCCGCGCTGGCCGCGGGCTTTACTGCCGCTCCGGATACTGTTCGGCACCTGGCGCACCTTTCGCGCCATAGGAAGGAGGTGAAGGCAACGATGCGATCCCGCCGGGGCTTCAGGACCGAACGGCACGGGCTGCTCAAGGTGGCCGTCAGTGCGGTGGCTGTCGCCGGCTTCGGCGGCGGCTGGATCGCCTTCACCACGGGACACGACGGCGGGGTCACGGCGGCCGAACAGCCGGCCGCGGGAGAAGCGCCGACGCCCGTCCCTTCAAGCGCGGCGGCGACGGTCGCGGCCACGACCACGGCGGCGCGTTCCGCCTCAACGCCGGTCGCTTCGCGCCCCACAATGGCGCGCCGCGGCAGGGCATCCTGAGGTGAGCTGGCGGCTCGCCCTCGCCGTCGCCATTGGGCTCGTTCTCGCTATCGGCGTCGCGGCGATTCGCGAAGACCCCGGTACGGGCACCGCGAGCTGGGATGCCGCCCGCGCCGCCGGATTCGCCGGCTACCTTCTGCTCTGGGCCTCCGTCGTGACGGGGATGGCCGTCAGCCTCCGCGTTCGCCTGCTCAAGGTACCGATGACCGTCGTCCTCGAGAGCCACCGGATCGTCTCCGCGCTCGCCCTCTCCTTCGTCTTCGGTCATGCGTTTGCACTCATCCTCGACCCGGTGGTGCACTTCTCGCCGGTGGATGCCGTGGTCCCGTTTACGAGCGCCTATCGGCCATGGCAGACGGGCGCCGGAACGATCGCGCTCTGGCTGCTGGTGGTGGTCCTCGGCACAACGGCGGCGCCGGCGATCTTCTCGTACGCCCGCTGGCGAGCCCTGCACTATCTGAGCTTCCCTTGTTGGGGCATGGCCTTGCTCCACGGCATCACGGCGGGGAGCGACACGAGCGCCGGGCCTGTCCTCGCTATCTACGTGCTGACCGCGGCGAGCGTGGCCGCGTTCGGGACGGTCCGCGCCTTCGGCCGCGGTTGGGCGGGCGAAGGCGCGGCGAACCCGCGCGTTAGCCGCTGACGCATGTTGGCTCGCTTCACCGGTGGCCGCCGAGGATGAGAGCGTCGCTGACGGCTACTCCTCGATCCCGAGGTCCTTCAGGAAGGCGTCTGGGTTCGGTTCGCGGCCGAGGAAGGCTCGGACCATCGCCGCGCCGTCGGCCGACCCGCCTGGTTCGAGGATGGCCCGCCTGTAGCGCAAGCCGGCGGTCGCGCCGCCGGCGCCGAACGCCGTATACATGTCGTCGCCGAACACCTGGGACCAGAGATAGCCGTAGTAGCCGGCGTCGTACCCGAAGAGGTGGCCGAAGCCGGACTGGAAGTGCGTGCCGGGTGTGTACGGGAAGCCCGTCAGGTCGTGGAGGCTGGCGATCGCGGCTGTGCTATCGCCGCTGAAGCCCGGCGAATGGTAGCGCATGTCGAGCATCGCGAAGAAGAGCTGGCGCAGGTAGATCACGCCGGAGTCGAGGTTCTTCGCCGCGACCATAGACCCTATCAGGCTGGCCGGGATCGGCTCGCCGGTCTGGTGGTGGCGTGCGAACGACGCGAGCACCGCTGGTTCCCAGCACCAGTGCTCGAGCATCTGAGAGGGCGCCTCGACGAAGTCGCGCTCCGTCGCCGTGCCGCTAAAGCGCGAACGCCCGGCCCTCGTCAGCGTTTGGTGGAGGATGTGGCCGAACTCGTGCCAGAGTGTGACCAGTTCGCCGTGGCGCAGAAGCGATGGTTGGGTCGCCGTGGGCTTCGTGAAGTTCGCGACAATCGCGCTCACGGGCGCCTGATAGCTTCCATCGGCCAGCAGGCGGCCGCGCCGGAGAGTGAACGCGGCGGCGTGTCCATACTTGTTCGGCCTGGGAAAGAGGTCCATGTAGAACCGCGCGAAGGCGGCGTCTCCATCTGCCTCATAGACGTCGAACGCCAGCACGTCGGCGTGCCAGCGAACCGCTTCCGGCGCCGCCGCGAAGCGCACGCCAAGGAGCGGCTGGATGGTCGCGAAGAGGCCCTCCAGGCAGGCATCGAGCGGGAGATACTCGGCCACCCTGAATTCGTCGATGGCGAAGCGGCTCTTCAGGAGCTGGTTGTGGTAGTAGCGCCAGTCCCAGATGTTCAGCGGCTCGCCGCCGGTCTGCTCCCGCTTCAGCGCTCGCAGCCCGGCGAGGTCGTGTTCCGCCTTCGCCGCAAGGCGCGGTCGAAGATCCGCGAGGAAGCGGTCGACCGCCTGCCGGTTGGCCGCCATCCGCACCTGGAGGACGTAACTCGCCCAGGAGTCGTAACCGAGGAGCAGTGCGGCCTCGTTGCGGAGGGCGATCGCCCGCTCCAGGCGTTCGACGTTCTGGGGCCCGCCCTTCCGCTGATCCTTCTCGAAGAGTTCGCGCCGGCGTGGTTCGGATTCCGCGTTCGACAGGAAGGGGAAGAGCTCCGGGTAGTCCAGCGAGACGCGGTAGCGCGGCGCGCCATCGACTTCGACGGTCTTCAGCCCCTCGATGAAGGCATCGGGAAGGCCTGCGAGCTCCTCGCGGCTGATGATGATTGCGTCGTCCCAGTCATCGACGGCGTTCCGGAAGGCCGTTCCCACCTCCACCAGTTCATCGAAGATGGCGTGCAGCCGGTTCCGCGAAGCGGGATCCAGGTCGAACCCGTTGCGCCGGTAGTCGCGCAGTTCGAACGCGAGAAAGCGCGCATCCTCTCCCGTCAGTCCCGCACCCTCCGCTGAGGCCGCGTAGGTCTTGACCGCCGTATAGATGTCTTCCCGAAACGAGAGGCCGACCATATACCGGTCGAGTTCCTGGTCTATCTCCCGTCCCTTCTCGCGCAGTGCGTCGTCCGCCGAGACGTAGGCCATGAAGGCGAGCGCGCCGGAGGCGAATGAAACGGGTTCGATAGCCTCTTCGAGAGCCAGGAGCGTGTTCGCGAAGGTCCGTTCCCCCGCCGGGACGGCCGCGATTCGGTCGAGCGCGGCGTCGCAGGCGGCCATCGCGCCGTGAGCGGCGTCCCCTAACGCTGCGGGCGTGAGATTGGCGTAGTCGACGAGGTCGAGAGGGTCGGCCGGCATCGGCACAGTGTCGCGGGGGATGCGGGTCCGCGCGAGCGGTTGCCGCGACAGCCTTGCCGCTACCCGATCGGGTTCGCCTTCAGGTGCGCGATCACTTCCCGGCTCACCGTCTCGAGCTGCTCCTGCACCAGCCAGTGGCCGGCCTCCAGCTCCACGAAGCGGTTCGGCCCGGTCATGAACGAGTTGTGCGTCACCGTCGTCCCCCGGCCAACGGCGCTGTCCTGGTTCCCCCAGATGGTCAGGGTTGGGGTGCTCACCTTGAATTCGCTCGCCGCGTTATCCGTCAGGTTCCCTCCGCCGAAGGCTGCCCGGTACCAGTTGAGCGCCGCCGTCATCGCGCCTGGCGCCGTGAAGGTGGCCATGTATTCCTCAACCTCCTCGGGCGAACTCTTACCCCAGACGGTCCGGAGCATCGCCCAGCTGTCAGCCGACATCGCCGCCTCGGCCACGCCAGGCTCCTGGAAGAAGATGATGTACTGGCTCTTCTCCTGCTGTTCCGGGTCTTCCCGGAAGGCGCGGCCGTACGAGCCGGGGTGCGGGATCGAAAGCGACGTCCAGCTCGCGAGCCGGTTGGCGTGGGCTTCGACGAACCGCCAACCCACTCCCGCGCCCCAATCGTGAGCGACGAGGTGGAACTTTCCTTCAACGCCCCACGCTTTCGCCAGGCCGGCGACATCCTCCGCCAGAAGTTCGGTCTTGTAGTTTTCGATGCCCTCGGGCCGGGCCCCGGCGCTGTAGCCACGCTGGTCCGGCGCGAGGCAGCGGTAGCCCGCCTCAACCAGCCGGGGCATCAGCTCAACCCACATGTGGGAGGTCTCGGGGAACCCATGGAGGAGGATGACCGGTTCGCCGGACGTTCCGGCTTCGCGGCAGCGAAAGGTCATTCCGTTCGCCTCAAGGTCTCGCAGTGTTATGCCCATGGTTCACCTCGTTGGCCGCTCGGCCGAATGCCATCAGCCTATTGGAGGACGGACGCGAGCCGCCATCTTTTCTCGCCGATTCTGACTTAATGTGAAGTACTTCATAGTTCTCGAACATGCCGGCGATCTAGTATTCACCTGCCCACCGCGGGGACGCCCAGGTGACTGGGAGAGACGGTGTGGCGGGATGGGCGTCTCCGCGGTGACATTCCGGCTCGCTGGCAAGGCCCAGCCAGCGGCCGGAGCCAGGGCGGCCGCGTCGCACCGGGCTTCGATGCGCCTGGGGCTCCCTGTAGGGAGCGGCGCCGGGCCCGTGGTACCCCGTCCGATGGCTGGTATGGAGGTGTTGGCGTACGATCCGGGTCGTATTTCCAGCCGGAGTCCGAACTGAATGAAGCTACACGAGTACCAGGCCCGTGATCTCCTCGCCGCGAATGGCGTCGCCACCACCAACGGGCGCGTCGCTCGCACGGCCGCCGAAGCCCGCCAGATCGCGGAAGAGCTGGGTGGCAAGGTCGTGGTGAAGGCGCAGATTCACGCCGGCGGCAGGGGCAAGGGCCGGCTCGTCGCCCAGGACGAGACATCGGCGATGTTCCAGAAGCTCACGACCGACGCGGCGAACACCTCCGGACAGGTTCGCGGCGAACGCGTTGGTGGCGTCCGCCTGGCCGATACGGCCGCTGAGGCGGAGGCCGCCG